>JAEDIL010000084.1 GCA_016292455.1 Clostridiaceae bacterium | reverse complement strand
GGTTTCTTTGAATATCAGCTTTTTTAATAAATCGCCGGTGTGGCGGAATTGGCAGCATCATCACCGAAGCGCTCGCTGTGCGAGATTCAGCGAGGTGAGGATGGCGCAGCGGTCGGAAAGCGAGACATGGCAATGTCGAGTCTCCGGGCACCGCAAGAGTCACGCAGGCGGCTGCCCTTATGCGGCATTATAGGTTTCTTTGAATATCAGCTTTTTTAATAAATCGCCGGTGTGGCGGAATTGGCAGACGCAAGGGACTTAAAATCCCTCGGTGGCAACACCGTACCGGTTCGAGCCCGGTCACCGGCACCACAGAATCCGTCCGCAAAATGCGGACGGATTCTGTCAGCAGTCTGAGGCGCTTTTCCTTGAAGGTGAGTGCCTTTTTTTATTTTTTTCGGAGGCGGTTTAGTCGGCGAACACGGCTGTGAATATATAAACGGCGGAATCATTGTTATCTTCGGCAGCGTTGACAAAAACTTCGCCGCAGGTATGTCCGGCGGTATAGCGTATTCTTGAAGACTTCGGCGGCTATGTGAATAACTTCTGTTGACGGCTTGTTTTCCTGAGGCGACTCAAAAAACGGTCAGTTGCTTGTTGTTTCGGCAATAGCCGACGCAAGACATTGCGCAAAGGCGGTAGGTTTTTATCTTATGGGCTACACTAATATGATTTAAGACGGCATGCAATTTTTGAAAAAAATAAAAATTTTTTTCAAAAACTATTGACTTCTTTATGTGATAGTATTATAGTTAACAAATAGCAAGGGTGCTTTTCTGAAAGGGAAAGTACTCTGTTTTTTTATTATATGTTTCTATAAAGACAAAGGGGTCTTTGAGTATTTTCGTCTCAAAGACTCCTTTTTCTTAATATTACCCCATGGATAAGGAGTGTTAAGAATGGAAATTCAAACAATCACGGAGCTTATTGAAAAAACGGTGAGCTCACAGGTCTTCGGAATCTGGTTTCTTATCGGCGCGGCGCTCGTTTTCTTCATGCAGGCAGGCTTCGCAATGGTTGAAACGGGCTTCACAAGGGCAAAAAACGCCGGAAACATAATTATGAAGAACCTTATGGACTTCTGCATCGGAACTGTCGTTTTCAGTCTTCTTGGCTTCACCCTTATGATGTCAGAAAACTATCTTTTCGGCGTGATCGGAATACCGAATCTTCAGCTTTTCACAAATTTTTCGCAGTTCATCACCGAAAACGCTTCAAGCTTTGTTTTTAACCTTGTTTTTTGCGCCACTGCCGCAACAATAGTTTCAGGCTCAATGGCTGAAAGAACAAAGTTTATTTCCTATTGTGTTTACTCAGGCGTTATTTCGCTTGTTGTTTATCCCATTGAAGCCGGCTGGGTATGGAATGAACAAGGTTGGCTTTATAAGCTGGGCTTTCACGATTTTGCCGGCTCGGCGGCAATTCACTCGGTCGGAGGCATCACCGCTCTGATCGGCGCAATAATGGTTGGCCCGAGACTCGGAAAATATGTTAAAGACAAGGCGGGCAAGGTCAAAAAAATCAACGCAATACCCGGTCATTCAATCACTCTCGGCGCCCTTGGCTGTTTTATTCTGTGGTTCGGCTGGTACGGCTTCAACGGAGCCGCCGCATGGGACAACACCTCGCTGGCTTCAATCTTTCTCACAACAACAATTGCACCCGCCGTTGCGACGTGCGTTACCCTCATTCTGACCTGGGTAAAAAACGGAAAGCCCGACGTTTCAATGTGTCTCAACGCTTCTCTCGCCGGTCTTGTCGGCATAACAGCAGGCTGCGATGCGCTTGACGCCATCGGCGCTGCCGCTGTCGGTGTTGTCAGCGGTATTCTTGTTGTTGTTGCGGTTGAGTTCCTTGACCTGCGGCTTCATATAGATGACCCTGTCGGTGCCGTCGGTGTTCACTTTGTCAACGGTGTATGGGGAACAATAGCCGTTGGTCTTTTCGCAAATCCCGAAGCCCCGGCAGGTCTTGCCGGTCTTTTCTACACAGGAAGCTTCAAACTTTTGGGCATTCAGACTCTCGGCATTCTCGCAATTCTCCTCTGGACGGGAATAACAATGTTCATCTCTTTCACCGTAATCAAAAAAACCATCGGTCTTCGTGTTTCTCCCGAAGAGGAAATCAAAGGTCTTGACTCAACAGAGCACGGTCTGCCGAGTGCATACGCTGACTTTATGCCGGCGGTCAAGAGCATCGACTATGGCTTTGAAGAAGCAACGCCGATTATCGGCGATGTACCCGTTGCCGAGGCGGTTCCCGTTAAGAAGGTTCCCACCTTTGAAGACGGTTCGCCTAAATTTACAAAAATTGAAATCATTTGCAAGGAATCTAGATTTGAGTCTCTCAAAGCGGCAATGCTCAGCGTCGGAATAACAGGCATGACGGTTTCTCATGTTCTCGGCTGCGGAATTCAGAAAGGCACACCCGAATATTACAGAGGCGTTCAGGTTGAAGCCAACCTCCTGCCGAAAATTCAGGTTGACATTGTTGTCAGCAAAGTTCCTGTCAGAACGGTTATCGAGACGGCGAAAAAGGTTCTCTACACAGGTCACATCGGTGACGGAAAAATCTTCGTCTATGATGTTGAAAATGTTGTCAAGGTCAGAACGGGTGAGGAGGGCTATGACGCTCTTCAGGACGTTGAATAAGCTTATCAGTCACAGGTCAGAAGCAAAAAAACAAACCTCCGCAAGTATCAGTCCTGCGGAGGTTTTCACGTTGTAAAAAAAACAAATGCCTTGAAGCTATATATCAGGTTCGAAAAGATAATCCCCTGAACAAACATAATCCGTGAAAAATTTGATTTTTTCTGTGTTTTTTGAAAACAAACAATGGTTAATGTCAGCTTTTTAATTCTTCATCTTCCGGCTGCTTTTCACCGCCAACCTTAGCAAGCAGGTCATTGAAGAACTTCTGAATAAAATATACAATATCAGAAAGGAAAGCAACGATAGCCAGCATACTCACACCTCCTTATATTTGTTAACAATATGTTAACAAAACACATCGGAAATGTCAATAGCTTTTCTACTTCTTTTGTGAGTTTATTTTTGAAAAATCACATCAAAGAATAATGCAGAAAGACAAGGTTACCGTCTGTATGGAGTCAGTCACGATTGAACGCAGAGAGCAAAGCCGTTGTCAAATCATTTTCGTTCAAGGATAACTCCCTGCTTGCCAAGCAATGCCCATTTGCTTTTGAAAGCGCTCTTGGTATATGAAACATGACCTAAAATCGGGTCCATCAGATAAACATAGTTTTCCGACACCCCTTCAAGAACAAGAACGTGTGTTCCTCTGGGATAAGAGTAGTAACGGTATGTTCCGTCTCCGTTCGGTATGTACCACGAATTTACGGTTGAAGGATTGAACATCTGATAGGTTGCCCAAACAATGACGGGATGGCCTTTTGAAACGGTATTCAGCAGTTCGTTGAAGGTACAACCTGATATTTTCGTTGCCTTATGCTTTCCGTTGACGTTTTTCAGAGCTTTGTTCAGCGATTTTGTAATGCAGGGAGAAAACGCTCCGTATCCCGGAGACGCAGAAGTATAGCCGGCTGCCGGATTTCCTACAAATTTTTCATTTATATCCGGTCCGTATCTTCTTCCGTTGATTATGACAACATTTTCCCGGGGAATTGTCTCAACCATTTTACGGCAGGAAATGTTGTAACCGTAATACTGCAAAATAGCCGCACAGCAAGCCGCTTCGCACCCGGTCGGATACCCCGCCGCGGTCTGGCTCACAAAAGGTACAGCCATTCTGATTACGTCAACTCTGAATGAGGTCTTTTTACCGTTGTAGGTTTTCACTCTGACAGTTGCACTGCCAATTGCTTTTGCCCACATGTACCTGCCGTCCGATATGCTGACAACAGACGGGTCACTTGAAGTTAATGCAATTCTGTTTGCATATTGACCTTTGTTGAAGTAAATTTCGGGAACTATCTTTCTACCCTGATAAAGAGTGTAGCTTGCACAGGAGATGCTCGCCGGTGCATTATACACCCGGATTTTACATTTTGAAGTTTTTCCGTTGTATGTCCTTACAGTCACCGTTGCACTTCCGACTTTTGTTGCCGATACAGTCCCTTTGGAAGAAACAGAAAGAATCTTTTTGTCAGAAGATGTAAAGGTGACTCTGTTTGAATACGTCCCCTTCGGCAGAGTGTATTCCATACTCAGTCTTTCACCCACGCCGAGTTTCAGAGACGCCTCCTTAAACTTTATATATGACGGCGCTTTTTTGACTTCAATGTTACAGAAAGCTGTTTTTCCGTTAT
Organism: Clostridiaceae bacterium; assembly: GCA_016292455.1. Lineage (GTDB taxonomy): Bacteria > Bacillota > Clostridia > Oscillospirales > Acutalibacteraceae > UBA6857. Next base: position 3,574 of record JAEDIL010000084.1, on the reverse strand, counting down.
AAGTCTTAGCCGTAATTTTAGCCTTTCCTGCTTTCAACGGTTTTACAGTACCGTCCTTTGAAACCGAACAAACGGCATTATTTGAAGAAACAAAAGCTATCTCACCCGACGCTGAGTTTTCCGGAACAGACGCCGTTATTTTATATTCTTCTCGGGCACCGAGAACAATAGACTTCCTGTTTAAAGAAACTTTTGACGGAGCTGCTTTAACATTGACGGAAAATACCGCTTTCTTTCCGTTGTAAGTTTCAATCACTATCTTGGCAGTTCCTGTCTCCTTTGCTTCAATTACTCCGTTTTTCGAAATTATTGCTGTTTTTTCATTGTTTGATTTCACAGAATAATCATTTATTCCGATTTTTGAGTCAAATGAAAATTGCAGGCTATACTTCTCCCCTTTTCCCAAGGCAACTGATTTTCTGTTAAGCACAATTTCAGTAGGAGCTTTTTTTATTGTTATCGGGCAAACAGCCGTCAAGCCGTTATAGGTTTTTACACGGATTGTTGTTTTGCCCGGCTTTTTGGGAACAATTCTGCCGTTCTCCGAGACTGTACATATTGAGCAATCGTCAGCAGCAATAGTATAAGAGTCGTATTCAATACTGCTGTCAAAAGACGGTATTAGCGTTGCTGTCCGGTCAGTATACAGCGAAATTGACTTCTGATTCAGCGCAGCTTTCTTCGGAGCAGGAACAACTTTTACCAGACAATTTGAGATTTTTCCGTTGAATGTTTCAATTCCGATTGTTGTTTCTCCGACAGATACAGCGGTAACTACCGCCCCTTTGGAAAAGCTTGCAACCGCTTTGTTTTCAGATGAATATACCTTTTTGTAAGAATATGAATTATCATTAAAGGTTATCTTCAATTTTCTTGTTTCGCCGACTCCCAGAACCAGAGTTCTGACAATTGAAACTGTTTCGGGAGCAGGTTTGACTGTGACATTACAACTTGAAACGCAGCCGTTTGCGGTTGTTGCCGTTATTACAGCGGCACCCTCTTTGATTGCGGTTATTCTTCCGTCTGAGACTGTTAACGTATCGGGGTTTGAAGAGCGCCATGAAATTCCGCTGCTCGGTTCTCCTCCCGACAGGGTATATTTCATTGTTCTTGTTTCACCAACTCCAAGGGTAAGTTTTACCTTGTCAAGCTCGATAGCTGCTTTTTCTGAAATCACAATCGTCCGGGAACCGACCTGAGTGTATACGCCGTTAATGTATTTATTAAACCTTACTGTTGTTGTTCCTGATTTTCCGGCAACAAACAAATCGCCTTTTTTCTCCAAAAAAGCTTTGTCGTATTCAATAACAGTTCCGCTCTCATTTTCAAGCCGGAAAGTGTCACCGACAGTATATTCTGATGTATCTGCGGCAAAAGACACCATAAGCGTCAGAAGCATTATGCCAAACGCAAAAACTGTTATTCTCAGATACTTTCTCATACGTCCTCCGGATTTTGTAAAACTAGACTCAAAAAAGCTCAGACTTCAAGCAAAGAGTTGATGAAAAAGAACGTCATACCGACAAAGCCTCAAATGAAGCTCGAAACGTTTAAAAGAATCCGGGAGCATCATGCTCCCGGGACGAGTGTGTTGTCTGATTCTTGTTTACTTGAACAACGCAAGAAAGAGACTGAAAATCTTTTTGAAGAAAGCGGCAAGCTGAGCAAAAAAGCCGCTCGGTCGGTTTTCGGAGTGTTCTTCGTTTGTCTGTTGGCAAAGCCATGAAATTACGCCCTGCTCGGGGTCTTCAAAGCTGATAGTATTTCCGTTTCCGTCAACGGTGGTAGCGTAAAGATACGGAGTAACCATGTCGCTCATATGCATATCAAAGGTGGCTGCCATCCAGACATAATGCTCTGCGTCTTTTGCAACAACAACTTCCCCGTTTTTGACTTCGGTTTTTTTGCTGCCGTCGCTGAACACTGCTTCGGTCATATTTGTGATTCGAAGCCCGCTCTTTCTGTAGGTTATTGAGTTAAGGTAGTTGAAGGTTTCCCTCGCCGCGGTGGTTCTGCCTCCGGCATAGTAGTCAATGTCGCAGCACATGATCCAGATTGAAGTGTTTTTCAAGCCACCGAGTTCAAGAGCAGCCGGCTGTGTGATTGAAGCGAGCGGAAGACCTGCGGCAAAAAAGCCGGGATACCTCGAAAGCATTGCCCAGACCATTACACCGCCTGTTGAATATCCGCCGATGTAGATTCTTGAAGTGTCAATATTCTCTTTGTTCAGCTTAATGTATTCGTCAATAATTGATTTCAGCGAAGAAGCAAGGGCAGCGTCCCAGTTGTTTGTTGCGTTGCAGGCGCGCGGAGCAAGAAGATAGCAGCCGCCCTGCGTAAAACGGGTCTGAAATTCATCACTTGCCCAATTTGAAAAACTATACCATTTAAGCTGACTTCCCGGTTCCTGACCCGATTTCATTCCGTGAAGCCACACCATGAGAGGATATTTCTGTGTGTCAGCTTCGCCCTTTTTCGGTGAAAACGCAAGATAATCAAAGCCGTTTGAAGCAACGCCGCTTGTAAAAGTTTTAAGCAGAGCACTGTTTCCTTCCGATATGGAAACAGCGCCGACAGAAATCGCAAGACATGACGCCGCACACAAAACAGCAAGAAAAACCGCAACAATCTTTTTCAATTTCATTTTATAAACCCCTTTGTTAATAGTTTATTAACATTATACAGTAACACCTGCTGTTTGTCAAATAAAAGTTGTCCGGTATTTCATGAAAGCAATGTAAAAGCATCAACCTGCACAAAACTATAATCACATAAACGTATAAAACAAGCCGTGGTTTGTGCAGTACCAATAAAGTCTTCCTCGTGCCAATCGTGGAAAGCGTATCTGAACGTCCCACTGCGGATAAAGCTTTTTGAAATGCAATGTGTCGTCATTCAGAAATGCCACGAAAGAAATGTAATGTTCGCGTTCCATCGGGTGAGCGGTTGTGAAAAAGTATTCGTTTTCAACAAGCTCAATTATGGGACATTCGCTCTCGGGCGCCTTCTGTGCTTTGAGCGCAGTAAGCTTTTTGCCGCAGCAGCAAACAGGCGTTGCTGTCATTGAGGTTATTATATTGCCGCACTCAGGGCAGACATAAAAAAGCAGTTTTTTCATATTTCCGCCCAGAGCGCTGTTTTCGCCAAGTTCGCCGGAAAGGGGCTTTTCAAGCTCCACGCCGAGAACCTTTGAAAGTTCACCGAGCAGAGAGACGTCCGGACAGCCAAGCCCCCTTTCCCACTTTGAAATCGCCTTGTCGCTGACATTAAGCTTTTCGGCAAGCTTTAACTGAGTCAGTCCGCTTTCCGTTCTGAGTCTTCGGATAAGCGCACCGGTTTTAATCTGATTCATTATTTATCACTCCTTGACCTTATTATACAACCACAGCTTCGCAAATACAATAAACGCTCGGTAGAGTAAGTGAAAAGCACCGGAGTCAGAGCATCTGTTGTTCCGACTCCGGTGATACTGTTTATTCCCCTTTTCATTTTCTTCGTCTCATTCAAAAAAAATGGGGATGTCGCATTTAGATGCAGAAACCGTTTTCTTCACCCCGAAGCTGTATATAGATAC
>JAEDIL010000083.1 GCA_016292455.1 Clostridiaceae bacterium | reverse complement strand
TGCCGGAGTGAACGGCGGTGAAGTTGTCTGCCAGGGTACTATTGATGATATTCTGAACTGCGAGCAGTCACAGACCGGGCTGTATCTTTCCGGAAAGAAGAAAATACCCGTTCCCGAAAACCGACGGGAGGGTAACGGGAATTTTCTGCGTGTATTCGGCGCATGTGAGAACAACCTTAAAAATATTGACGTTTCAATACCTCTCGGCGAATTTGTCTGCATTACCGGCGTTTCCGGTTCGGGAAAGTCATCGCTTGTCAATGAGATAATCTACAAGCACCTTGCCTCAGAGCTTAACAATGCAAAAAAATTCCCCGGGAAATTTGATCGTATTGAGGGTGTTGAAAACCTGGATAAAATCATTAACATTGACCAGTCTCCGATAGGAAGAACTCCGCGTTCAAATCCGGCCACATATACGGGAGTATTCAACGATATTCGCGAGCTTTTTGCGAACACCGTTGACGCAAAGATGAAGGGCTATTCCGCCAGCCGATTTTCCTTCAACGTAAAGGGTGGCAGGTGCGAAGCCTGCAGCGGTGACGGAATTGTCAAAATCGAGATGCATTTTCTTGCCGATATTTTTGTTCCCTGCGATGTCTGCAAGGGAAAGAGATATAACAATGAGACGCTTGCTGTAAAATACAAAGGAAAGTCAATTTTCGATGTCCTTGAAATGACTGTTGCAGAGGGAATGAACTTTTTCTCGAGCATTCCGAAAATATATAACAAGCTGAAAACACTTTATGACGTCGGTCTCGGCTATATTAAAATCGGTCAGCCGGCAACAACGCTTTCCGGCGGTGAGGCCCAGCGCGTCAAGCTTTCAACCGAGCTTTCCAAAAGAGCAACCGGAAGAACGGTTTATGTTCTTGATGAACCCACAACCGGACTTCATACCGCAGACGTTCACAGACTTGTTGAGGTTTTGCAGAAGCTTGTTGATTCAGGCAACACCGTTGTTGTCATTGAACACAACCTTGACGTAATAAAAACCGCCGATTACATTATTGACCTCGGCCCCGAAGGAGGAGACGGCGGAGGAACAATTGTTGCCGAAGGCACACCGGAGCAGGTGGCGGAAAACCCGGCTTCATATACCGGTCAGTATCTCAAAAAGCTGCTGTAAGAAAAGAGACGATATTGCCGGGGCTGTCGCATTTAGCGCAGAACAAAAAAGAAAAATGCTGAAATGCAAAATTGTATGGTTGCATTTTTCTTTTTTAACCGTTTTTTCACCCGCTCGCAGTATCTGTATACAGCTTCGGGGTGAAGAAAACGGTTTCTGCATCTGAATGCGACAGCCCCTTTTTTAGTTTTAGTCTATTTTCTAATCCTCAATGCTCTTGTTGCGTTGAGTACGGCAATAACCATTACTCCGACGTCTGCAAAAATTGCGAGCCACATATTCGCAATGCCTAGTGCGCCGAGAACGAGGCAGACCGCTTTAACGAAAAGGGCAAACACAATGTTTTCCTTAACAATTTTCAGCGTTCCTGAGGAGATTTTCATCGCAAGCGAAAGCTTTGCGGGGTCGTCATCCATAAGGACAATATCTGCCGCTTCAATTGCCGCGTCTGAGCCTAGCGCACCCATTGCAATACCTATGTCTGCTCTTGAAAGAACGGGCGCGTCGTTGATTCCGTCACCCACAAAAACGAGCTTGCCTTTTTTGTCTTTCTCTTCGAGCAGTTTTTCAACCTGAAAAACCTTGTCTGCCGGAAGAAGCTGCGCTCGGTATTCATCAATACCGAGCTCTGCGGCAACATATTCCGCCGCTTTTTCTGAATCCCCGGTCAGCATGACTGTTTTTGCTATTCCGCTTTGTTTCAGTTCGGAAACGGCCTTTTCGGCGTTCGGCTTTATCGAGTCGGAGATGACGATGCAGCCGGCGTATACGTTGTCAACGGCAACGTATACAACCGTACCTTCGTTGTGCTCCTGAACGATAACAATGCCTTCGTTTTTCATCAGTCTGCTGTTGCCTACGAAAACCTGTTTTCCGTCAACAACGGCAGAAACTCCGTGACCGGAAATTTCCTGAATATTCTGAACATTTTCTCTTTCAACTTTCCCGCCGAAGGCTTTTTTGAGGCTGACGCTTATCGGGTGGCTAGAACCGCTTTCGGCGTATGCGGCATAGTACAGCAGACTGCTGCTGTCAAAGCCTGCGGCAGGATATATGCCGGTAACTTCAAAAACACCTTTTGTGAGAGTTCCTGTCTTGTCAAAAACAAAATATCTTGCGCTTGAAAGCGCTTCAAGATAGTTTGAACCTTTGACAAGAATTCCGTTGCTTGAAGCACAGCCGATTCCGGCAAAAAAGCTGAGAGGGATTGAAATGACAAGTGCGCAGGGACAGCTGATAACAAGGAAAGTGAGAGCTCTTGTAATCCAATCTCCCCATGCCGCCGCAGAGCCGGAAATGAGATTGACAACCGGAGGAATGAACGCAAGGGCGAACGCGCCGATGCAAACGGCAGGAGTGTAGTACCTTGCAAATTTTGTTATAAAGTTCTCTGACGTTGATTTTTTCAATGCGGAGTTTTCAACCAGGTCAAGAATTTTTGAAACCGTAGATTCGCCGAACGGTCTGGTTGTTCTGATTCTGACCGTACCCGAAAGGTTGATGCAGCCGCTTGTGACTTCGTCTTTTTCCTTCGCGCTTTTCGGTATGCTTTCACCGGTGAGCGCGCTTGTGTCAAGCGTTGTTGAGCCGGAGATTATTACGCCGTCAATCGGAATCTTTTCTCCCGGATTTACAATTATTACACTGCCGGTTTCAACTTCGTCCGGGTCAACCCTTGTGAGAGTCCCGTCAAGTTCAATGTTTGCATAGTCAGGGCGGATGTCCATAAGCTCGGCGATGTTTTTTCGGCTTTTTCCAACGGCAACGCTTTCAAACAATTCGCCAATCTGATAGAAGATCATAACAGCAACGCCCTCGCGGAAGTCGCCAAGTCCGAAAGCACCGACGGTTGCAACAGCCATGAGGAAGTTTTCGTCAAAAATCTGCCCTTTGAAAATGCCTTTTACGCCCTTTTTCAGAATGTCATATCCGATAATTAGGTACGGTATCAGATAAAGAACAGCCTGAACCGGTATTAGAGGCTGCACCGATTCAAAGAGAAAAGACAGAGCAATAACAAGAACGGCAGAAACAACAATCCGCAGCAAATTCTTTTTCTGTTTTTTATTCATGTCAACACTTCCTGTTCCTCTCAGATATATATATTGCAATCATCGTCAATTTTTTTGCAGCTTTTGAGAATGCACTTCATCGTTTCGTCAATATCGGCACCGTTTTCAAATTCAATTTTCATTTTCTGCGTCATATAGGAAACAACAGCAGAGCAGACGCCCTTTGTGTTTTCGGCGGCTTTCTCCATTTTTGCGGCACAGCTTGCACAGTCAACGTCAATAGCAAAGGTCTTTTTCATAATGAGGTTCCTTTCGGCAATAAGTGTTGAACAGTTGAACGAGTATTCATCTGTTGCCTGTATTATAGTTGAACAATCATTCAATTGTCAATAGTGTTTACAAAAAAATTTAAAAATTTTTTCTATGCTCTCAAACCTTCTTAGCATGAAATGCAGTACTTTGTGTCGCAAAGAATAATCCGAAAGCAAAACGCAGGGCGCTGATTTTTGAAAGCTCAAATATTATTGAATAAAGCTGCAAATAGCCTTGCAATTATGTGATGAAAAAATGTATTATATAATCGGCGGGCTTCGGACGGTCAAAGCCACGGGTCTGCCGCGCAAGCGCGCACGAATTATTATTCAGGAGGCGGTTATGAACACATTTTGCTTTTCAGACGAAAGAGAAAAAGAATATGCCCTTGCTTGCCTTGACTTTGCAAAAAGAATCGGACTGATTGATGACAGCAGCCTTAAAGCTGTTGTCGAAAGGTGCGACGCCGAAAACAAAAAGAGGGAAGAAATGCTCGGGAACGGCGAAACGGTTTACGGTCTGACAAGGTTTTCTTATCCTGTTTACCTTGATTATGAGCTTACAAGATTCAGGCTTGATTTTGTGAGTGAAAACGAAACAGTCAGAAAGAATTACAGCTTCACGCCTATATCAAAAAAGGAAAAAAAAGACTTTTACAGAAACAATTTGGATCTTTTCACGAGATACGGCGGCGACAAGTTCCGCTTTGGTGAGGTTGCCATGATCATTGAAAAAAAGATAAGAGAGGAGCAGTATGAAAATGAAATCCACAACATATTACATAAGCTCTCTTAACGGAAATGACAATCATGACGGAACGAGCGAAAAGACTCCATTTTGTTCGCTCAAAAAAATCAGTCAGATAGAATTGAACCCCGGTGACAGAATACTTCTTGAAAAAGGCTCGGTATTTTGCGGTGAGTATTTACACATTAAAAACTGCGGAGATATTGCAGGCGACACGATTGAAATTGCTTCTTACGGAACGGGAAACTCAATGCCGTGTATTGCGGCGGACGGCAGCGGAATCTGGTATCAGGATTTCGGAACACCGCTCGATAATGCCTGCCATCAGTATAAAGGAGATGTATCCTCTGCCGTTTTGCTTTATGACTGCGAGAATATCGTAATAAGAGATATTGAAATTACAAACAGGGACAGCGAAAAAACGCCCGATGAATATTCGGCAGCTCACAAAATTGACAGAACAGGTCTGGCTGTTGTTGCTCAGAACAGAGGAACACTTCATAATATTGTCGTGGACGGGCTTTTTGTTCACGATGTCAACGGAAATGTATATAACAAGCACATGAATAACGGCGGAATCTATATGACCAGCCTGAAACCTGCTGACGAAAGCAGAACCGGAATTGCCAGATATGACGGTGTAACGGTCAGGAACTGCTTTTTGAAAAGAGTCAGCCGCTGGGGAATCGCCGTAGGATATACATACAGACACAAGGACTTCGCCACCAAAAAGCTTTCGGAAGACACATTCAAAATATCCGGAAACGAAAATGTCCTGATTTGCGGAAACTACGTGAAGTATGCCGGAGGCGATGCCATCACACCGATGTATGTTCTCAGACCCTTGGTTGAACACAATGTTTCCGATAGCTGTGCCTGCGAGATGAACGACCGCGTTTACCGCTACCCTGAAAAAAGGATGGGAAAGGTTGCGGCGGCAATATGGCCCTGGAAGTGCAAGGACGCGCTTTTCCGTTTCAACGAGGCGGTTGACACAAAGCTCAATCAGGACGGCATGGCTTATGACGCCGATTCCGGTGACGGAACGGTCTATGAATACAACTATTCGCGGCTCAACGAGGGCGGCTGCATCATGTTCTGCTTGCAGGAAGCTGTTAACAATACGTTTTCCCATAATCTCAGCTATGATGACCTCGGCGGAACAATAAGCCCCGTCAGTAACCCCGATGCTCTCGTCGCGAACAATCGCTTCTTTGTCAGAAAGGGAGTTCCCTTCAAGCGCAGAAAAATGCGCAGCGGAAAGGTTAAACTGAAAGACAATGAGATAATAACCATCAAAAAATAAGGAGATGATTTTATGGCAGAAAAGAAAGGCAGGGTAACCATTCCGACCGATATGGACGTAATTAAAGAAACCCTTGAAATTATGGAAATCTGGGGCGCGGATGCAATCCGCGACTGCGACGGAACGGAGTTTCCGCAGGAATTGAAGAATTCCGGCGGAAAGGTATACGCAACTTATTACACAACGCGAAAGGACAACGAATGGGCAAAGGCAAATCCGGACGAAGTTCAGCAGATGTACATTATGACTCCGTTCCATACCGCCACCGGAGAACAGCTCGAAATTCATCTCATGGATCATCTCTATCCCGATATGCTGAAAGTCAACAGCCGTGACGACATTACAAGGTGGTGGGAAGTCATGGATCGAACAACGGGCGAGCCTGTTGCGGCGGACAGCTGGTCATATGACGAGGAGAGCGGAAATGTGCTGATCAGAACAAAGCCTTTTCATGAGTACACAGTAAGCTTCCTTGCCTATATCATGTGGGACCCCGTACACATGTATAATGCCGTTGTCAACAATTGGAGCATTGAACCGCAGATTACGTTTGATGTCCGTCAGCCGAAAACAAGGGCGCACTCAATGAAAAGACTGCGCAGATTCCTTGACACTCACGGCTATGTTGACGTTGTCAGATTCACAACGTTTTTCCACCAGTTCACGCTGATATTTGATGAGCTTGCAAGAGAAAAGTTTGTTGATTGGTACGGATACGCCGCTTCTGTCAGCCCGTATATTCTTGAACAGTTTGAAAACGAGGTCGGCTATGCTTTCCGTCCGGAATACATAATTGACCAGGGCTATATGAACAACCAATACCGGATTCCTTCAAAGGAATTCAAGGATTTTCAGGCTTTTCAAAGACGCGAAGTTGCAAAGCTTGCCAAGGAAATGGTTGATATTGTTCATGAATACGGCAAAGAAGCCATGATGTTCATGGGTGACCATTGGATAGGAATGGAGCCGTTTATGGATGAGTTTGCGTCTATCGGTCTTGACGCCGTTGTGGGAAGCGTCGGCAACGGAGCAACGCTTCGTCTTTTCAGCGACATTAAAGGCGTAAAATACACCGAGGGACGTTTTCTGCCCTATTTCTTTCCGGATGTTTTCCATGAGGGCGGCGACCCGATAGCAGAAGCAAAGGTAAACTGGGTAACGGCAAGAAGGGCAATTCTCAGAAGCCCTATTTCACGAATCGGATACGGCGGATACCTTAAACTGGCACTTCAATTTCCTGATTTTGTGGAATACATAAAAGATGTCTGTGACGAGTTCAGAACTCTTTACGATAATATTTGCGGTGTTACTCCGTACTGTGTAAAGAGAGTTGCTGTTCTCAACTGCTGGGGCAAAATGCGCGGATGGGGAAATCACATGGTGCATCATGCGCTGTATTACAGGCAGAATTATTCATACTTCGGAATCATTGAAGCTCTCAGCGGCGCTCCGTTTGATGTGAGCTTTATCAGCTTTGACGATTTGAAGAATGATCCGGGTCTTCTTGATAGCTTTGATGTGGTCATCAATGTCGGTGATGCCGATACGGCTCAATCGGGCGGCGAATACTGGAAAGATGAGGAAATAATCACAGCAGTCAGGCGCTTTGTCTATAACGGCGGCGGCTTCATCGGAGTCGGTGAGCCGGCAGCACACCAGTGGCAGGGCAAATTCTTCCAGCTTGACGATGTTCTCGGTGTTGAAAGAGAAAACGGTATGTCGCTGAATACCCGCAGATATAACATTGAAGAGCACAGAGACCATTTTATTCTTGCCGACGCGGACGGTGAGGTCGATTTCGGCGAGGGTAAGAAGAACATAGTTGCCCTTGACGGCACTACGGTCCTGATTCAGAATGCAACTGAGCTTCCCTTTGCGGTCAGACACGCAGAAGAAGTTCAGATGGCGGTCAGAGAATTCGGAAAGGGCAGGGGAGTTTACATCAGCGGACTGCCTTATTCATTCAAAAACAGCCGTGTGCTTTACCGTGCAATACTTTGGAGTGCTTCTTCGGAAGATGAGCTTCTCCGTTGGTATTCAACAAACTACAATGTTGAGGTTCATGCATATGTAAAGAACGGCAAATACTGTGTTGTGAACAACACCTACGAACCTCAGGATACAACCGTATATGTAGGAGACGGCACAAGCACTGAGCTTCATCTTGAAGCGAATGAAATCAAGTGGTTTCAGATATAATCTGATATGACTGCTATATCGTTTACAGAATAATAATCAAAAAACCCGAATCTGCCTTTGCAGCAAAACAGGTTCGGGTTTGCAGTATACATGAGTCAGAAATACCGCATTTGTCAAAAGACAAATGCGGTATTTCTGTGAAAGTAAAGACCAATTTTGATACGAACTGCACACCCTACCGACCTTTCGTGTA
>JAEDIL010000082.1 GCA_016292455.1 Clostridiaceae bacterium | reverse complement strand
TTTTAACTTTCCATTACAATTTAGTAATATGAGAACAGAAAAAAGCTATAATCTGTTTTCCGGAGAAAGTTTTCTTCGGATTCAGATTATAGCCTTATTTCAACCAGCTTTGCTTTTTGTTCTGTGCTTTTGCGGCAGTCCCGACTTAATCATTTACCGAACCATGAGGCTGCAAAGGCGGCAAGACCGGGAACGAGGGATTTGATTTCCTTGTCGGTGGTGTCAATGCAAAGGTGGTAGCTTTCCATTCTGCCCCAGGGGGAATCATCAAGAAAGCTTCTGTGTCTTGCCCTTGCCGAGTCAATCTGCTTGATTCGTCTTTCATACTCGCGGCGCGTCATTTCCTCGCTTTCCGGCGCACGGTCAATGCAGCGGTCAATTCTCGATTCAATGTCAGCGTGAACAAAAATGTTGAAAGGCGAAAATTCTTTCAGAATGACGTCTGAATTACGGCCGACAATTACAAAATCCTCTCCTTTGCCGGCAAGCTTCATAATAAAGTCTTGCTGTGCAACGAGCATTTTTGCATAATTCTGCTGGTTTACATCAACAAAAGCAAACGAGCGGGCAAAGGAAAAAGGAAAAGATGAGACGCCTCCCGTTTCAAGAATTCTTTCAACATACTCCTCGTCAAGCTCGCTGCTTTCAGCAACGTCGGTAATAATCTCTCTGTCGTAATAAGCAATTGAGAGTTCATCGGAAAGTCTTTTTCCGAGTTCACGTCCTCCGGAGCCGAATTGTCTGCTGACTGTGATGATTCTCATTGAGTTCTCTCCTTTCGTCAACTGTAATTATACTGTATAAAACCATTTTACTATTTTATTGTGTATTTTTCAAGAATAACACAAAAAAAGAAAAAATGTTTTTCCCTGACGGTCATTTGTGCGCAATGCCTCTGTGAAAGAACGTCCGAACTCTTGAAAAAATCACCTCAATGGTGTATTATGAAAAAGTATTCGGTAATATTTTCCCTATTGAAAAGGGGAGAAACGGAGGAAAACAATGGGAAGCTTTACGGTAACAAAAGAAACAAAACTCAGAGATATTATCAAATCACCGGCAGGGCATGATATTCTTGCCAAGGCGCTTTATGCGGCAGGTCTTGACCTTTCGCTCATCACAAAAACCCCGCTCGGTTCAGTGAAGCTTGAAACGCTTCAGAAGCTCACTTTCGGAAAGATTGACGATTCATTCATTGATTCCCTGCTCGGAATTCTGAACAGCGAAAAGGACGCACCGCTTGAAGACGACGCGCCAGTTGAACCGAAGTGGTGGAAAGAAGCTGTGTTTTATCAGATTTATCCGCGTTCGTTCTGCGACTCAAACGGAGACGGAATAGGCGACCTGCGGGGAATTATCAGCAAGCTTGATTATCTCAAATCGCTCGGAATCAATGCAATCTGGTGCAGCCCTGTTTATGATTCTCCGAATGATGACAATGGCTATGACATTCGAGATTACCGCAAGATTATGGAAGAATTCGGAACAATGGAGGATTTTGACGCCCTCCTTTCGGAAATTCATAAGCGCGATATGAAGCTTATCATGGATCTTGTCATCAACCATACGTCAGACGAACACAGATGGTTTCGGAGCGCACTTAATGATGAAAACTCGCCGTATAAGGACTATTACTATTGGCGCGACGGAGACGAAAACACTCCTCCTAACAACTGGGATTCAATTTTCAGCGGCAGTGCGTGGAATTACTATCCCGAGAAAAAGCAGTGGGCGCTTCACCTCTTTTCAAAAAAGCAGATGGATCTCAACTGGGAAAACGAAAATCTGCGCCGTGAGCTTTATGATATGATCAACTGGTGGCTTGAAAAGGGTGTCGACGGCTTTCGCCTTGATGTAATCAGCTTTATTTCAAAGACTCCCGGCTTGCCCGACGGACATGATATTATCGGCTCGCTCATGGGCTTTAAGGGCGTTGAGCATTATTTCTACGGTCCGCGTCTGCATGAATTCCTTCGTGAAATGAACGAAAATACGTTTTCAAAATATGATGCTTTCACAGTCGGAGAATGTCAGGGCACCGGCATTGAAATGAGCAAGCTGATGACCGGCGATTACCGCAGAGAGCTGAGCGTCGTTTTCTCCTTTGACCACATGGATAATCCCGGCAAAAAGCGTTTTCTTGATTACAGATATGACCTTCGCCCGATGGCAAAAGAGCTTGTCAAATGGCAGCTCGGCTATGGCAACCATTGCTGGCCGGTTGTTTTCTTTGAAAACCATGACTGGCCGCGCATGACCTCAAAGGTTTGTCCCGACGGTTTTTATCGCGACGAGCTCAGCAAGCTGCTTTGCGTTATGCAGATGACTTTCAAGGGTACTCCGTTTGTTTATCAGGGTCAGGAGCTTGGAATGAGCAACTCAGAGTTCCGGATGATGGATGATTTCCGTGACGTGGAAAGCATCAACTATTTCAAAGAGCTGCGCGAAAAGGGCAAAACACCTCAGGAAGCATACAAAACCGTATGGGCGGGCAGCCGTGACCATGCAAGAACTCCTATGCAGTGGACGAGCGAAGCAAATGCCGGCTTTACAACCGGTACGCCGTGGATTGAGGTCAATCCGAATTACACAAAAATCAATGCTGCCGACGAGGAAAAGAACGTCAATTCCGTTCTTAACTTTTTCAAAAAGATGATTGCCCTGCGCCATGAACATCCTGCTTTTGTTTACGGAGATTTCAGGCTTGCCGATGAGAAGTTCACCGATGTTCTTTCCTATTACAGAACGCTTGATGGCGACGGAACATATTTTGTTGAAATGAATTTGACGGCTAAAAGAGCAAAAAGAAAGCTCGACACCGAAAAATACACTCTCGTTGCAACCAACGTCAACTCCGACAAGAACGGCGATCTGACTCCGTTTGAAGCCAATGTTTTCAAGGTGAACTGATTCTGCTCCTTTGGGTGTTGCTGTTGCTTTATCATTTCGGAATATGCAGATTCAGCGGGTTCTGACTCTTGATTTTTTCATCATTTATGCTATAATTATACGGTTATTTTTATTTTGCGGTCTATGTGCCGCTGTTTGGGGGAATCACAAATGAAGCGAACCGAAATTGCAGAAATTTATAAGGATGCAGCGTCCTATACAGCTTCGCCTGTTACTGTCTGCGGCTGGATCAGAACCAACCGCGATTCGAAAAATCTCGGCTTCATGGAAGTCAATGACGGAAGCTGCTTTAAGAGTGTTCAGGTTGTTTTTGAAAGGGAAAAGCTTGAAAACTTTGCCGAAACCGCAAAGCTCAATGTCGGCACAGCAGTAATTGTTACCGGCAACGTTATTCTCACTCCGCAGGCTAAGCAGCCCTTTGAAATCAACGCAACGAGCGTTGAAGTTGAAGGCGCTTCTACTCCGGAATATCCGCTTCAGAAAAAGCGTCATTCGCTTGAATATCTGCGTACGATTGCACATCTTCGTCCGAGAACCAATATTTATTCCGCAGCTTTCCGCGTTCGTTCGGCTGCTGCGTTTGCATTGCACAGCTTTTTCAGAGAGAGAAATTTTGTCTACGCTCACACCCCACTCATTTCTTGCAGCGACTGTGAGGGCGCCGGCGAAATGTTCCGCGTAACTACTCTCGATATGGAAAATCCGCCGAAAAACGAAGACGGAAGCGTCGATTTTTCGCAGGACTTCTTCGGAAAAAGCGCATACCTGACTGTTTCAGGTCAGCTCCAGGGAGAAATTATGGCGCAGGCATTCGGGAAAATCTATACATTCGGTCCCACTTTCCGCGCTGAAAAATCATACACACAGCGCCACGCGGCTGAATTCTGGATGGTTGAACCCGAAATTGCTTTTGCTGACCTCAATGATGATATGGAGCTTGCCGAAGCCATGATTAAATATGTCATCAACTATGTTCTTGAAAATTGCAGTCAGGACATTGAATTTCTCAATCAGTTCGTTGACAAGGGACTAATTGAGCGTCTCAAAGCGGTTGCTTCTTCGGATTTCGGAAGAATCACCTATACAGATGCAATCGAAGTGCTTAAAAAACATAACGATAAGTTTGAATACAAGGTTGAATGGGGCTGCGACCTTCAGACTGAGCACGAACGCTATCTGACTGAGGAGATTTTCAAAAAGCCTGTTTTTGTAACAGACTATCCTAAGGAGATAAAAGCTTTTTATATGCGGCTCAATGATGACGGAAAGACCGTTGCCGCCTGCGACTGCCTTGTTATGGGCATCGGTGAAATTATCGGCGGCAGTCAGAGAGAGGAACGCTATGATGTCCTTGTTGACCGTATTCGTGAGCTCGGACTTAAAGAAGAGGACTATTGGTGGTATCTCGACCTTCGTAAGTACGGCGGAACAAAGCACGCCGGATTCGGTCTCGGTTTTGAAAGACTTGTTATGTACCTGACAGGCATTTCGAACATCAGAGACGTTCTTCCGTTCCCGAGAACGACCGGTTCGGCAGATTTCTAATTTTCGGAGGATTCATAACATGAAATATTCAGAGTATTCAAAGGAACAGCTTCTCCTTGAAAAAGCTAAGCTTGAAGAAGAATACAACCGTTTCAAATCCAAGGGATTGAAGCTTGACATGTCAAGGGGAAAGCCGGGCGCTGACCAGCTTGCGGTTTCAAACGGACTTCTTGATGCAATTACTTCGCGCGACTGGGAAAACAATGCCGGCAATCACAGCCTCGAATACCGCAACTACGGACTTCTTACCGGTATTATTGAATGTAAAGAGATTTTTGCAGATCTTCTTGAAGTCCCTGTTGACAACGTTATTGTCTGCGGAAATTCAAGTCTCAACCTTATGTTTGACTATATTACGCAATGCATGATGACCGGCTCGGACGGAATTCCTTGGAAGGACCAGGGCACAATCAAGTTCCTGTGTCCCTGTCCGGGATATGACAGACATTTTGCAATTGCCCAGTATTACGGAATGGAACTCATTCCTGTCAGACTCACCGGCAACGGACCTGATATGGATCAGGTCGAAAGGCTTGTCAAGGATCCTGCCGTCAAAGGCATGTTCTGTGTGCCGAAATACTCAAACCCGACCGGCGAAACATACAGCGCTGAGACTGTTGACAGAATTGCAAGACTTGAGCCTGCCGCCGCTGATTTCAGAATTATCTGGGATAATGCATATATTATTCATGACCTCACTGAGAAAAGCGATGAGCTTGTCAATATTTTTGATGCTCTGAAAAAATACGGTCACGAGGATATGGTTGTTGAATTCACTTCAACTTCAAAAATCAGTTTTCCCGGCGCAGGTGTTGCCGCTCTTGCTGCTTCGGACAGAAATATTGAAATTATCAAAAAGCGCATGACCGTTCAGACAATCGGTTATGATAAAATCAATCAGTACCGTCACGTCAAGTATTACAAGGATATTGACGGAATCAAACGCCACATGAAGCTGCACAGAGAAATTCTTGCGCCGAAGTTCAGAGCGGTTATTGACGCTTTTGAAAACGGAATCGGAGAATACGGAGTTGCAAATTGGACAGAGCCGAACGGCGGCTATTTCATAAGCCTCGACGTAATGCCCGGAACAGCAAAAAGGGTAGGGGAGCTTTGCAAAAATGGCGGGGTGACGCTCACGAACATTGGAGCACCGTATCCGTACGGAATCGACCCGGAGGACAAGAATATCAGAATTGCTCCGTCATATCCGCCGGTCAACGAGCTTCTTGAAGCAACAAGACTTCTCTGCATCTGCGTAAAGCTTGCTGCTGTTGAAAAGCTTCTGAGCGTAATTTGACGTCATTGTTTTGAAAAGGTGAAATAATGCCGCAACCGGGGCGATAATAATCAGAAAAAAATAAACTATAATTTTTTGAAAACAAAAGCTGTTTTTGAAAAGTTATAGTTTTTTTATTTATATTGTTTCGTTTTAGGTAGGATTAAAGAAGCAATGACATAATTTGACACAAGGTGAACGATAACTCATATAATTATGCAATATTCACAAAAATATTTTTAATTAAAGCTCAATTTGTACAATCGGACTATGGACTTTTTCGGGAATATGATGTAAAGTGTTAACAACAAGTTAACAAATGCGCTGACGAGTATGAAGTTGACCTGTTGTTAAAATCAGAAATTGTAATGTAAGGAGATGCTATTATGACAGTAATGAACACTGAGTACTTCGGAATTCAGAGAAAGATAGTTGCCAATATGACAACAGAATCATGGCAGAACATTCCTCATGTTACATATATGTACGAACCTGATGTCACATCCTTCTTTAAAGAATATAAAAGACTTAACCGCAACCGCACCGGTGAAGACAAAATAACCTTCAACACCCTGATGCTTAAAGTAATTGCCGAGGGGCTCAAAGCTGCTCCCATAATGAATTCACACATTGAGTTTGACAGAAAGCTCGTCCGCGGCAGAATCGACACTTTTTCAGACATCAACATCTCGATGCCCACAATTCTCCCGAACGGCAAGATGATGACAATCAACCTTCGTGATTTCGGCAACAAGAACCTTGATGAAATGACGGCATATATCAACGATGTCCGCCGCCGTGCCGAAAAGACGAATCTTACCGAGGCTATGTATTCGGTTTCAATTGACAACACGATGAAAAACCTCAAAAAAGGCAGAATATTTCAGACTATCGGCAGAATTTACGGCGCAAATTTCGGAAAATGCAAGGTTTCGCACTTGCGCGGAAAAGCAAAGCGTGAATATGAGGCGATTCCGGAGACAGAAAGACTCACTATCAAGGATCTTGAACAGGGAACAGTCACAGTTTCAAACATCGGTTCAACATATCTCGCTCAGAGGGGTGCAACCGCTCTTCTTGAAATTGTTCCTCCTCAGGTTTGTGCTTTCTCTGTCGGCGCAGTTCTTGACAAGCCGGTTGTTGTCAAACAGAACAGCGGCAGAAAGGAAATTGAAGCAAGAAGCGTTCTTCCGATATGTATCGCTTTTGACCACAGAGCGCTTGACTTCGGTGAAACAGTACCTTTCATGAAGCGTCTTGATGAAATTTTTGAAAACCCCTCAATCATCCGCTCATGGGTAAAAGACAGCGAAGAAAAAGACATCTTCTCCGTTGTTGCATGAAACAGACATCTTCTCTCCCCTTTCTATAATCTTTTCTTGCGAAACGGCAGTCACTTTTGTGGCTGCCGTTTCGTTTTCTCTCATACTGAATCAAAATTATGAATATTATCAAACAAGGTGGTATGAAAATGAAACGTCTGATTATTCTTGTTCTGACCGTCGTCTTGTTTTCTGTTTTTCTCGGCGGTTGTACTCAGGGGGAATTCTGCAATCCGGAGCTTTTTGCCGAAAGATATAATGAGCTGTCCGTAAACGAAATCAGGGTCGAAGACTATTTCGGTGAGGATACCGAAAACGGGAGGGTATATGTTCTTGAAGCAGATGAAGCCGACGGCGTAAAGACTGTTATCAGGTTGTTTACTGATTATCAGGGCAGAATTTCTGAATGCAGGATAATTATTTCAAAGCTTGACGAAAACGGAAAACCGGTCTTTATGACCTCGGCGACAAAAACGGCGTTCTATGAGGCTTCTGTCGCGGCTGTCTGCGCTTTTTCGGGCGCAAATGAAGAAGAGGTCGAAAAAACTCTTGCAGAACTTCTTGCAGAAAACGAACTTTCGGAAAAGAAAACTGTTGAAAGAACCTCTGCCCTTGGTTCACAATGGCTGGTCTTTCTCTCGAATGAAATGGTTTCTGAGGTTGTTATCTACAACAAATGGCTTTTCAAAATTGAGGAGACCTTGAAGCCGGAAAGCAAGGTCGCTTTTGACAAAACAACAAATATCAGAACAGAAACAGTTCCGCACAAATAAAAGAGCCTGCAATTTGCAGACTCTACTGAGAGGTGTGTAAATCAGAGCAGCTGATTGTTTTTTCTCAGTTGCTCTCATAGAATACCTGAGCTTTGTCGAGTATATCCATTATTCTGCTGTTTACGGGGGCAGTAACCATAAACGGT
>JAEDIL010000081.1 GCA_016292455.1 Clostridiaceae bacterium | reverse complement strand
GGGATTCTACGATTGCGCGGGACTGCTTGATTTCTCCCGGAAGCTGAGCAAGAATTCAATCGGTGTAATCGCAATCGACTCAATCTACACACCGGTTTTAAAGGTTAATTACACAGTTGAAAACACACGTGTAGGTCAGGTAACAGACCTTGACAAGCTTACGCTTGAGGTTTGGACAAACAAAACCATTTCCGCAACGGAGGCTGTTTCCCTCGGAGCCAAGTTTCTCAACGAACATCTCGCTCTTTTCGGCGATTTGTCGGGAGAGGCATACAACACCGAGATAATGGTTGACAAAGGCGAGGACACAAAGGAAAAAGTCCTTGAGATGACCATTGAGGAACTTGACTTGTCCGTACGTTCCTTCAATTGCTTGAAGCGTGCGGGTATCAACACTGTGGAGGATCTTACAAACAAAACCGAAGAGGATATGATGAAGGTTCGCAACCTCGGAAAGAAGTCTCTTGACGAAGTTATCAACAAACTTCATTCTTTCGGTCTTGACCTCAGATCCGAAGACGAATAATTTGATTTTTCAACAAAGGAGTGATTTCAAATGGCAGGTACCAGAAAGCTCGGCAGAGCAAGCGATCACCGCAAGGCTATGCTCAGAGGTATGGTTACTTATCTCCTGGAGAAAGGCAGCATTGAAACCACCGTCACGAGGGCTAAGGAAGTTCGCTCAATGACTGAGAAAATGATTACGCTCGGTAAGGAAGCAACACTTCACAACAAACGTCAGGCTCTTGCATACGTCACAAAGGAAGACGTTGTCAAAAAGCTCTTTGACGAAATCGGCCCGAAGTATAAGGACGTTAACGGCGGTTACTGCCGTATTATCAAGACCGGCCCCCGCCGCGGAGACGCAGCAGAGATGTGCATCATCGAGCTTGTCTGATAATACAGGGGAAGAATAAAAGAAGGCGGTCGGTGCATTTGCGCCGACCGCTTTTTTATAGCAAAATTATAAAATTCAGACAGAATTGCTTTTAACAATCATACAGTGACTGCAATTTTTTCAAGCATTTCGTCAATCTTTGCTTCATATTGCTCCCGTCCAATGATGAAGCTTGAAGCGTGGTCTGCCCCGTCAACAACCATCATGTCTTTCATTTCGCTTGCGCAGGCGTCAAAGAGCAGATAAATCATGTATGTCGGAACAAATTCGTCTGCTCCGCCGTGAATGAACAGCATCGGAACTTTTGCCTTTTTCACGCTCTCAATTGCGCTTGTATCGCGGAAGTCGTAACCGGCTTTTCTGATGTTGATTGCGTTGACAATCGGGAGCAGCGGTTTTTCGGGAACTTTCATCGTCGAAAGCTTATATGAAAACTCGTCCCATGCGCTTGTGTAGCCGCAGTCGGCAACAATAAGGCGTACATTTCCGGGAAGATTCTCGTCGCCCGCCATCATCATTACCGTTGCACTGCCCATTGAAATACCGTGGAGAACGATTGAAATATCTTCACCGAAGGTATCGTTCAGGAAGTTGAGCCACTTTATGCAGTCCTTTGACTCAAAGTAATCAAAGCCGATGTATTTTCCGTCGCTTTCGCCAGACGCACGGTGGTCAACGAGAAAAACGTTGAAGCCGCGCGAAAGGTAATACTGAGAAATTCCGGAAAATTCACGTCTGCCCTCGCTGCGGTAGCCGTGAGAGCCGAACATGAAAAGCTTTGACGGCTTTTCAGGTCTGAGGAGGTAACCCATGAGCTTTGTTCCGTCGTCAGCAGTAATTGAATAACGCTCATAGCCGTAGTCTTCAAGCCACTCTCTGTTCTTTAAAGCGGCGGCGCGCATTTCGGTCATTTTTGCGCCTGAAAAGATGTTTCCGACCTTTTCGGGCATTGCAAATTTTCGGTCAACAAGCAGATTTGAAATGAGGTCGCAAAGGAGGTATCCGCTGCCGGCAGCAGCACCGGCAAGGGTAAGAATATTTTTGATTTTCATTTTTCGACTCCCTTATTATAGAATTACAGGAACATTATACCACCCGAACACAAAAAGAGCAACTGTTTTAACCCGGAGAAAATTAAGAAGAATATTAAAGAATCTTCCGGTAAAAAATTTGATAATTCATGGATTTTTAACCAAAAATGTAGTATAGTATTGATGATTAAATTCCAGAGGTGAGTAAATGAGAAAAACGAAAATTATCTGTACGATAGGTCCTGCATGCCGTGACGAAAAGACAATAACCGAAATGTGTCTTGCCGGAATGAATGTTGCAAGGCTTAACTTTTCCCACGGAGTTTATGCTGACCATGAGGAAAACATAAGACTCATCAAAAAGGTCAGAGAGGAGCTTTCTCTCCCCGTTGCAATCATGCTCGATACAAAAGGCCCGGAATACAGAATAAAGACCTTCAAAAACAAAAAAGTGACCGTCAGGGACGGCGATACGTTCACGTTCAGAACGGACGAGGTTGTGGGTGATGAAACGCAGGTTTCAGTAACTTATGAAAACCTTCCGAAAGAGCTGGAAATCGGCGAAACTGTACTCGTCAATAATGGGCTTTTAATTTTTGAAGTGACGGGGATTGAAGAAAATGCAGTAATCACAAAGGTAATTTCCGGCGGCGAGATTTCGGACAGAAAGAGCATGAGCTTTCCCAACAAAGTCATGCATCACGAATACCTCAGTGAGGCGGACAAGCAGGATCTGCTTTTCGGAATGGAAAGAGACATTGATTTTATTGCCTGCTCATTTGTTTCGCAAAAGAGCGACCTTGTTGCCGTCAGAGAGTTCCTTCATGAAAACGGCTATGACGACATAAGCCTGATTGCAAAAATTGAAAACCGCTCGGGAATTGACAATATTGAAGAAATTGCCCAGGAATGCGACGGAATCATGATAGGCCGCGGCGATATGGGGGTTGAGATTCCCTTTGAACAGCTTCCGGCAATTCAGAAAAAGCTTATCACCACTTGCCGTCTGCTCGGAAAAAGGGTAATCACGGCGACAGAAATGCTCGAATCCATGATTTATAATCCCAGACCGACAAGAGCAGAAATTTCGGACGTTGCCAACGCTGTTTATGACGGAACGAGCGCTGTCATGCTTTCGGGCGAAACAGCCGCCGGCAAGCATCCTGTGCTCGCTGTTCAGACAATGGCGAAAATCGCCGAGGAAACCGAAAAATGCATCAATTATAAGCGCCGCTTTTCCTCAACTCCGTTCAAAATCAAGAACACCGTTGACGCAATTTCCCACGCAACCTGCGGAATGTCAATTGACATAAATGCAAAGGCCATTGTTGCCTGCTCGCTTTCAGGCGCAACTGCGAGGATGATTTCCCGCTTCCGTTCGCCGGTTGATATTATCGGACTGACGGTCAACAAAAAGACCTATTACCGCCTTGCACTCTCGTGGGGTGTTACGCCGGCAATATGCGAGGTTTTTCAGTCTGTCGATGTTCTTTTCTACACGGCAACGGGCATTGCCAAAGATAAGTTCGGACTTGAAAAGGACGACCTCATAATTATTACCGGCGGTCTGACAAACGGTGTTTCAGGAAACACAAACCTTATCAAGGTTGAAAGAGTCTGAGACAGACAAAAAAATAAGAAAACAGATTTTTATATTTACGGAGGACTTATGAATAAGAAAGCTTTTTTTAATATAGGATACGGACTTTACGTTCTCACAACCAGAAATTCAAATATCGACAACGGCTGCATAATAAACAGCGTTATGCAGCTTTCAAACACAGAAAAGCCCCTTGTTGCAATTTCGGTGAACAAAGCCAATTATACCTGTGAAATGATTCAGGAGAGCGGTGTTCTTGTTGTCAATGTTCTGACTGAAAGCACACCGTTCAGAATGATTGAACACTTCGGCTTCAAAAGCGGACGCGACACACAGAAGTTTTTCAGGAACGAAAACGAAAAACGCGCAGAAAACGGCTGCCTTTATCTTCCTCAGTTTACCAATGCGTATTTTGCCTGCCGCGTCAAAGAAGCAATCGACTGCGACACACACATTCTTTTTATTGCAGAGGTTGATGAGGCCGAGGTTCTTTCGGACGAGCCGACGCTCAGCTATGATTACTATCACAAAAACATCAAGCCGAAGCCTCAGCCCAGTGAAAAGAAAGGCTGGCGCTGCAAAGTCTGCGGCTATGTTTATGAGGGTGAGGAGCTGCCGGCAGACTTCATTTGCCCGCTTTGCAAACACGGCGCAGAGGATTTTGAAAGAGTGTAAGCGCACGAAAATGAATATTACAATTCTTTAATAATTCTTGCTATTATCAAATTTTTCGGATATAATTCTACAATCGGTCAGAACGCAGTATTCTGTATTCATTGAAAACAGCTATCCTGAAATTTCGGTGGTGTAAGAATGATAAATCAAGCAACAGTTAAAGCCGATCCGGCTGTTGAAGGAAAGACTGCACCGGAAACGGCGCTTTCTCAAAAGCTAAGAAGTCATTTTGTTTCTCAATTCAAGCGCCTTAAAAGCGAAGGTAATATTCCGGAGCTTATTTTCTGGATTGTTTCAAGTGTTCTGATGATTTACACAACGCGTGTAATGTTTTCGAGTGACTATCCGCCTTCGCTGATTCTTGCAACTGTACTTAATACATTGGCAACAATTGCGGTTCCGGTTTTTTCAATGATTTTTCCGCAGAAGTTTTTTTTGGGAAGACTTTCATTCAGAACGCAGACTTATTTTGACATGATAATAATTTCCGGCTCGTTTTTTTGCTATGGCTTTGATATGTTTAGATTTGTCGAAACATATGACAAGTGGCAGCACTTCTTTTCCGGATTTATTGTTGTTTTCCTCGGTGCCGAGCTTATGAAGGTATTCTTCCCTAAGAAAAAGGTTGAACCGGTTTTCGGTCTTATCGGCGGAATCGGACTTTCGTTTGCAATAATCGTTATCTGGGAGCTTTTTGAGTTCCTTGCTGACTTCTTTATTGCCGATTCAACCAATCAGGGTTACAACATCGGTATGAACGATAAGTATATGTTCATCAGAATTTTCGGTCACGGCGCAGGGAACGAAGGACAGTATCCGCTGTTTGACACCATGTTCGACATGATGGCCGCAGCGGTTGGCATTGTTGTCGCGGCATTGCTGTTCGTTATCATCATAAAAATCAAAAAAGAAATTCGCAAAAAAGCGTAATTTGAATTTCAGCCGTAAAGCACAGCGTCGGTTCCTGTGCCTGCGGCTGTTTTTATTTAAAAAAAGTCCTTGCTTTTAAGATTTTTTCTTTTTCATGCGAAAAAACAAAAGTTATTCTGTTTTAATGTTGTATTTAGGTAATTGGATTAAGATTAACTTGTAAGCAGGAGGTGGCTGAAATGAACGGAAACAGTGTTCTCGTTTGCGTAACGCCGCAGGAAAGCTCAAACAACCTCATTGAAGCCGGTCGGATTCTTGCTGAAAAGAATGACGCGGAGCTTCAGGTTATTACGGTTCTTCCTCTCAACGGCGAGACGCAGAAGGACTGTCCGCAGATGCTTGACCGGCTGTTTCAGACTGTTCAGGATGCAAAGGGCGAGATGGCTGTTTATTTCAGCGATGATCCGTCTCTTACCATTGCCGCTCACATGGCAAAAACAAAGCCGATACTGCTCGTTGTCGGCTTCCCCGGAGAGAACAGTAACAACTTCGTTTCTCTGATACATCTTCTGGTTCCGGAAACTCCGATAAGCATGGTTGACAGCGACAAAAGGATTTACAACATGCTTCCGTTTGAAGAAAATCACGTCCACTGAAAAAGGTGAATTTCCGGGTATTACTTAAACAGCTTCACAAACTCTCCCGGCAGCCCGGCTGCCACGTTTGTTTTTTCATTTTTTTTCTCTCTGCCAAAAGACCGGCTCTCTGAGCCGGTCTTTTGGTGTCTTCTTTTCTTTTTGAAGGCTTTAACATGACTGAAAAAGAGGACTGTTCCGGTTCACTCCGGAGCAGTCCTTTAATTTAAGCTGAAAACAACAGCTTTTGGTTTCTGTTATTCAATTCCGTCGAACAGCCCGTCATCGTAATGTCCGGAATATTCATTGTCGCTTGACTGAACCGGGGAATCTTGCTTTACCGCTTTCTTTTTTGTGCTTTGTCTCGGTTTGAAAGCAAAGCAAAGCACAAGCGTGATTATAATCGCTGCGCCGACAAGACCGATAAGAATAAGTAAAAAGCTGTCCGAAACAGTTCTGACTATTTTGCCAAGCGAAGCAATGCTCTTTTCGGCAAGACCCTCAATGCGTTCTTTCTGAACGTCTGAAATGTTGATGTTGTAGGTATCATTGCCGTTGGCGATAATTATTTTGCCGACTGCTCTGTTTCCGGCGGCATCATAGTAAACAACGTTCTCGTCTTTCAGAAACGTGTCGGCGCTTTTGCAAAGAATGAGGTCGTCGGTAGAAATTCCGGATTTTACATCGCTTCTTTCAACGGTGTAGAAGCGGTATCCGCCAAGCTCCCTTCCGCTGTTGACAGTCAGAACGCAGGCGCCGGTTGCGGCTGTTGCAAAGAGTGTGAAAACAAGCAGGATAATCAGAAGAATCTTTGCGGCAAGTTTTCCTCCGGAAAGCTTTGGAGCTGAGCTGATGTCTCCGAATTCGAAGCTTTCCTGCGGATTTTCTTCTCTTTCAAAAGGAATGTCGCCCGACTCATCGTCGGTTCCGTAAGGCGGTTCATACTGCAAAGCACCATATTCCGGAGCGGAGTCATTTTCCAAAAGGCTTGTGCCTGCGCGGAACGGCTCGTTTTCATGAGACGTTGAATCTAAAGAATAATCGTGACGGTCCTGCTCAACCGGCTGAGATTGCTCCTGCTGTTCAAGGCTGTCGTCTGTTATTTCTTTTGAAGCTTTTCTTTTTCCTTTCCTTTGCTTGAAGCGGTTTCTTTTTGGTTCATCGTCATCTTCGTCGTCATAGGCTCCGGTCATGACGTTTGCATAATCGTCCATAAGACCGGTTATTCCCTCGTCCTTTGCAGGGTTCTGACTCTCGCTTCCGGATGACACAGGAGCGTTCGGAGTGAGCATTGAAAGCGGAACGGGGCGCCCGTCGCTTGAAGAAAACTGGCGAATAAACGCGTCAATATCCGGCGAAACGCTTTCAACCTTCTGCTCTGACGGAGCAGAAAGAACGTCCGCTTCCTCCTGCGGCTTTTCTCCTTCCGGGGAAAGCACGTCTGAGCCGAGGAGTGAAGCCCCTTCTTTTATTGCTTTTTCAGCAGAAACCGCTTTGCCGTATAAATTATTAAGCTCATCAAGGCTCTTGGGCCTGTAACTTGCCAATCAGATCACATCCTTATAGTTTTGCCTTTACCGGCTTGTTTACTGAATGCCCTTTTCAAGAATAACGGCAATCATGTCGCTGATACTTTTGAGGTTTTTCATAATGGTTGTGTTTTCTGTGCGCAGCTCAACCGAGTTTTCCATCGCCTGACGGACAATGTTGCGGCTTTTTTCGTTTGCCCTTTCAATAATCTCATCAGCTTTCTGTTGAGCGCTGCTCTTGATTTTTTCGACGGTTGCATTCAGCTCTTCAAAAACGCGGTTGATAACTTCGTTCTGGTTGTTTTCGTCAATTGTGAAATAAATCCCGAGGTCGCGCACACTTTCTTCAAGGTCGTGGAATTTTTTTTCCATTTCCTCGCCCCAGGCAACAGCATTGCTGTATTCCGCCTGAATAAGCTCAATATATTTATCAACTTCGCGTGTTGAATATCCGTTTTCTTCAATGGTAAAATTGATTCTCGCCATTATTTCTCCTCCGATCGTCTGTTATTCTGTGACGTAAGCACGTTAAAAAACAATAATTTCAATTTATACAAATGCACTGTAAATTATACTCTATACACTTTTAAAATTCAACACCATGAGAGTAAATTTTACTTAAAATTCGCAATTGGTCGAAGTTTGTAACAAATGAAATACGTTTTGCACAACATCTCTTTTTTCTCTCCGGGTCGGTTGGGAAGGGGTGTTGTGCATGGGAAAAAGGTAACGGATGTTTTTGAAAAAAAATAAAAGCTATAAGCTCGGCGAGCTGAATAACTGCTGCCGAAGACCCATAGCTTTTTTGCCGCGGTTTTGTTTTCTGTAATGAAAACTAAATAGAGCAGGCGTCGTGGTCACATTCGGAAATTTTTCCGACAATGGGTTCGGGATCT
>JAEDIL010000080.1 GCA_016292455.1 Clostridiaceae bacterium | reverse complement strand
CCGAATCGCTGGCTTCTCTTGACAGACTCCTTATCCTTTGCGGGCATTATGAGGGCGTTGATGAGCGTATCCTCGAGGAAATCGTTGATGAAGAAATTTCAGTCGGAGACTATGTTCTGACAGGCGGCGAGTTGCCTGCTCTGATTGTTGCCGACAGCATTTCTCGGATGATTCCGGGCGTGCTTTCAAACGAGGAGTGCTTTACCGAGGAAAGTCATTTTTCCTCTTTGCTTGAATATCCTCAGTACACACGTCCTCCCGTATGGCATGGAAAACCGGTTCCGGACGTACTTTTATCGGGACATCACGCCAATATTGAAAAGTTCCGCCGCGAGCAATCTCTTGAACGGACATATTACCGCCGACCCGATATGCTTGAAAGAGCCGAGCTTTCAAAAAAAGACAAAGCATTTCTTGCTACACTGGAAAGTAAAGAATAAGCTTTGCTTTGTTCATGCTGACGGAAATATTCATTGGACACAGTCGAAAAAACGTACTTTTAAAAGATAAAAGGCTGATATATTGTGCATTATGCATTGAAAACAAAAAATATTATGGTTGATTTATACAAAAATCAACCTGATTTTTTCCTAACATTTAGGCTTGCAACCAAAATGAATCAAATCGGTTCTTTTACTGTTGACGATTTAAAAAATTGTGGTATAATAACCACATGCTTTTAACAATGTATTGTTCAGTTTTGTGTGTGGGAGATTTTGTTTATGTACGTTAAAGACGTTAAGGTTCAGAATCAGGTCGGTCTCCATGCCCGTCCGGCAACATTTTTTATCCAGAAAGCAAATGAGTTCAAATCATCAATCTGGGTTGAAAAGGAAGAAAGAAGAGTTAATGCCAAGAGTCTTCTTGGTGTGCTTTCTCTCGGAATTATGGGCGGAACCGATATTCGCATCATCGCCGGTGGCGCTGATGAAGAACAGGCAGTTGAAGCTTTGGTCAAGCTTGTTGAGTCCGGCTTTGCTGACTGATAATTTTGTGTAAAAACGGTTTACGTTTTATCATAGTAAATTACAATTTAATACTCTGTGGTTGCTTGTCAGTCAACAGATAAAGGCTATGACGAAGACGGAAGAGTTTCGGTTTTTTAAGCGAGTCGGGGAATGGTGTGAGCCCGGTATTAACCATCTCAGTTCTTATCACTTCTGAGCCGGAGACCCGAACGCCGCTTGTCGGTCAGTAGATGTCTTTCGTGATTGCTGCGTTAATGCATAGAGCTTGTCAGAGCTCGAAGAGGGGCGGTTTTTTTACCGCAATTTGAGTGGTACCGCGGGCTAAGTTGTTTTTGCTCGTCTCAAAGAAAACAATCTTTGAGGCGGGTTTTTTGTTTTTCCGTTTCAAGGATAA
This sequence comes from Clostridiaceae bacterium, assembly GCA_016292455.1. Classification (GTDB taxonomy): domain Bacteria; phylum Bacillota; class Clostridia; order Oscillospirales; family Acutalibacteraceae; genus UBA6857. The sequence continues at coordinate 6,773 of JAEDIL010000080.1, read as the reverse complement.
ACTAAAATTTTTTGGAGGTAAAAACAATGCTGAACACCGGTCTTACCGAAGAAATCAAAGTAATTGCTGAAAGAATCCGTGAAATGCGTGAAATTATCGGCTTTACTGAGCAGGAAATGGCTGAAAAAACCAATCTGACGGCGGAAACCTATTCCTTATATGAATCAGGAGAGGTTGATCTTCCGTTTACATTCATTCACAAATGTTCTCTTGCTTTCGGAATAGGAATTACAGATATTCTTGAAGGTCACAGTGCGCATCTTTCGTCATATACCGTTACAAGAAGAGGTCAGGGTACCAGAACAGCAAAGGAAGACGGAATTGAAATCAGCAACCTTGCTCCGCTTTTCAGAAACAAACTTGCCGAGCCGTACTGGGTTAAGTATGAGTATTCCGAAGAGCTTCAGAACAAGCCGATACATACAACAACTCACGCCGGTCAGGAATTCGACCTTGTTCTTCGCGGAACGCTCAAAGTCAGGGTCGGCGACCATACCGAGATTCTTGAAGAAGGCGACAGCATCTATTATAAAAGCTCAACGCCTCACGGAATGATTGCACTGAACGGTGAAGAATGTCTTTTCCTTGCTGTTGTTGTTTCAGGTGACGAAAAGATTACGGAAAAAGAAATTCAGAAAACCGTTGTTGAAGCAAGAACCGCGAAGGCTCCGCTTGCCGTTGAGAACTTTATTGATGCAAAAGAAGATAATGAAGGCAGATTGATTTCAATGTCCTTTAAAAATGAGGAAAAATTCAACTTTGCCTTCGATGTTGTTGACGCAATTGCTGACAAAACGCCGAACAAGCTTGCAATGCTTCATATCGCAAAAGACAAAACTGAACGTCGTTTCACTTTCAGAGACATTAAGCATGCATCTGCACGAACTGCAAACTACTTCAAAAGTCTTGGTATAAAGAAAGGCGACAAGGTGATGGTCGTTCTGAAACGCCATTACCACTTCTGGTTCACCATTCTTGCGCTTCATAAACTCGGTGCAATAGCAATTCCGGCGACTCATCAGCTCCTTGAACATGATTTCGAATATCGTTTCAAAGCAGCGCATGTCAAAGCGATTGTCTGCACAGCTGACGATAATACACCGGATCATGTTGATGCGGCGGCTGAAAGCTATGATGGACTTGATGTAAAAATACTTGTCGGCGGAAAAAGAGACGGCTGGCATGATTTTGACGAAGAGTACACCTTGTTCCGCGGCAAGTTCCCGAGAACCGAGGATACTGCCTGCGGCGAGGATCCCATGCTCATGTTCTTCACCTCAGGAACAACCGGCTATCCCAAGATTGCCTGTCATAATTATAAATATGCGCTGGGTCATTATATCACTGCAAAGTATTGGCATTGCGTACACAGCGACGGACTGCACTTTACTATTTCCGATACCGGCTGGGGCAAAGCACTTTGGGGCAAACTTTACGGACAGTGGATGTGTGAAGGCGCAGTCTTTACATATGACTTTGACCGCTTTGATGCATCTGAGATTCTTCCGATGTTCAAAAAGTACAACATTACAACGTTCTGTGCACCGCCAACAATGTACAGAATGTTCATTAAAAAAGACCTTTCCAGCTATGATCTGTCTTCAATTAAATATGCAACAACGGCAGGTGAGGCGCTTAATCCTGAAGTGTTCAATAAATTCAAAGAAGCAACCGGCCTTTCAATCATGGAAGGTTTCGGTCAGACAGAAACAACCCTCACAATTGCAAACCTCTACGGAACACGTTCAAAGCCGGGTGCAATGGGTAAGGCTGTTCCCGCCTATGACATTGACCTTGTTGACCGCGACGGCAACTCCGTTCAGGACGGTGAACCGGGAGAAATTGTTGTCAGAACAGACAAAACTGTTCCATGCGGACTCTTTATGGGCTATTACGGCGACGAAAAGCAGACAGAAGAAGCATGGCATGACGGAATGTATCATACCGGTGACGTTGCATGGCGCGACGAGGACGGATATTTCTGGTACGTCAGCCGCGTGGATGATGTCATCAAGTCTTCCGGCTACCGCATAGGACCGTTTGAAATTGAAAACGTTATTATGGAACTCCCGTATGTTCTTGAATGCGGTGTTTGCGCGGCACCGGATGAGGTAAGAGGACAGGTTGTTAAAGCCTGCATTGTTCTCACCGGCGGAACAGAGGGAACGGAGGAACTGAAAAAAGAGATTCAGTCGTACGTCAAGACGCACACAGCGCCGTATAAATATCCGCGTATTGTTGAGTTCAGAGATGAGCTGCCGAAAACCATCAGCGGAAAAATAATCCGTAACAAGCTTTGATTCAAAGCAGATATAAAAACTTGTGTTTTGGAGGCAGGAAATAAATTGGAAGATAAACATATTACTATTTTTTGCGGGCATTACGGAAGCGGAAAAACGAATATTGCGGTTAATTACGCTTTTGATCTGAAAAAACGTCATGAAAGTGTCAGCATTCTTGACATGGACATTGTTAACCCATATTTCAGAACGAAAGACAGCGAAAAAGAGCTGAATGAGAAAAACATTGAGCTGATGTGCTCGTCGTTTGCCGCCTCAAATCTTGATATTCCGGCTCTTCCGTCAGAAATGTATGCTCCGTTTTGCAGAGCCGACAATTATTCTGTTCTAGACATCGGCGGTGATGACAGGGGCGCGGTCGCACTCGGCAGATTCGCACCGCTGGTTGAGAAAAGCGAAAGTTTTCAGATGCTTTTTGTTGTTAATTTTTACCGTCCTCTAACCCAGACTCCCGAAGAAGCTCTGGTCGTTATGAGGGAAATTGAAAACGCTTGCTCGCTTCGGTTTACAGGAATTGTCAACAATTCAAATGTCGGCGTTCAGACAGAGAAAAAGTATATTGAAGATACCTTTCCTCTTGCTCAGAAGCTGTGTGAAATTTCAGCTCTTCCGCTTGTCATGACAACAGTGAGAGCCGATCTCTCGGCGCAGTTCGAAAATATTGGTAACATCTTTCCTCTCACACTTCAAAAAACAATAATAGGAGGTTGAAAAATGGCAAAGGTAACATTTGAAACTGATCTGTGCAAGGGCTGCGGACTTTGTGTTGACGCTTGCCCCAAAAATCTGATTCGTATTGCAGAAAACAAAATCAACGCAAAAGGACATTCGCCGGCAGAAATGACCGACCGGGAAAAGTGCATAGGTTGCGCTTTTTGTGCAACAATGTGTCCTGATTGCGTAATTACTGTTGAAAAGTGAGGTGCAGAAAATGACAGATAAAGTACTTATGAAAGGCAACGAAGCAATTGCAGAAGCTGCAATTCTTGCCGGCTGCCGTTTTTACTTCGGATACCCTATAACGCCCCAGACTGAGGTGGCCGCATACATGGCAAAGAGGATGCCCAAAATCGGCAGTGTATTTCTCCAGGCTGAGAGTGAGGTTGCTGCAATCAATATGGTCTACGGTGTTTCAGCCGCAGGAAAAAGAGTCATGACTTCCTCGTCAAGCCCCGGAATCTCACTTAAAAGCGAGGGTCTTTCATATCTCGCCGGCTCTGACCTTCCGGCGCTCGTTGTCAATGTTCAGCGCGGCGGCCCCGGACTCGGCGGAATTCAGCCCAGTCAGTCAGATTATTTTCAGGCTACAAAGGGTGGCGGACACGGAGACTACAAAATGATTGTTCTTGCTCCGGCATCTGTACAGGAAATGGCGTCGCTGACTGTTAAAGGATTTGATCTTGCCGACAAATACAGAATGACCTCAATGATTCTTGCAGACGGAACAATGGGTCAGATGATGGAGCCTGTTTCGCTTGAAAAAGTTGAAGTAACGAGCTATGAAAAGCCTTGGGCAGTTACCGGAACAAAGTGTGAACGAAAGCACAACATTGCAAATTCTCTTTTCCTTGTTCCCGAAGAGCTCGAAAGAATGAATTTTGCCCGTTTTGAAAGATATAAAGCAATTGAAGAGAATGAAGTGATGTATGAAAGCTTCATGATGGATGATGCAGAAATCTGTGTCGTTGCTTACGGAATCGCTGCGAGGGTTTCAAAAAATGCTATCGTTGAGGCAAGAAAGAAGGGCATAAAGGTCGGTCTCGTTCGTCCGATTACGCTTTGGCCTTTCCCGAAAAAAGTACTTCTTGATGCTGCTGAAAAAGTTAAATCTTTCATCAGCGTTGAGCTTTCCATGGGTCAGATGATTGAAGACATTGAGCTTGCAATCAAGTGTAAACGACCTGTTACCCTTTGCAACCGCGCCGGCGGAATGATTCCTTCGCCGAAGCAGGTGCTTGAAGCAATTGAAAATGCTGACAAAGGAGGAAAAGAATAATGGTAGTTTTTCAGAAACCGAAGTCACTGACAGACGTTCCGTTTCATTATTGCCCGGGCTGCACACACGGAATTATTCACCGCCTTGTTGCCGAAACAATTGACGAACTCGGAATTGAAGGAAAAACAATCGGAATTGCACCTGTTGGCTGTGCTGTGTTGGCGTATAATTATTTTGCTTGTGACATGGTCGAGGCGGCACACGGCAGAGCTCCGGCTGTTGCAACCGGCGTAAAACGTGCTGAACCGGACAATATTGTCTTTACCTATCAGGGTGACGGCGACCTTGCTTCAATCGGTATGGCTGAAACCGTTCACGCGGCAACAAGGAATGAAAATATCACAGTAATTTTTGTAAACAATGCTATTTACGGAATGACGGGCGGTCAGATGGCACCGACATCTCTTCCCGGTCAGGTTACTCAGACTTCACCCTACGGCAGAGATGTAAACCTTTGCGGATACCCGGTAAAGGTCTGTGAAATGCTTTCGCAGCTTGACGGTCCGGAATACATTGAGCGTGTCGCCGTTAACAGCGTAAAGAATGTTAAAGCGGCAAAAAAGGCAATAAAGAAAGCGTTTCAGAATCAGATTGACAAAAAAGGCTTTTCACTCATTGAAGTTGTTTCAAGCTGTCCGACAAACTGGGGAATGACGCCTAAGAAAGCCCTTGAATGGCTCGAAGAAAATATGATACCGTATTATCCCCTCGGTGTGTATAAAGACCGGAGCGCAGAAAAGGAGGGAAAGTGATGAACAAACAGATTCTGATTGCCGGTTTTGGTGGTCAAGGTGTTCTTTTTGCCGGAAAGTTTCTTGCAACAAAAGGTCTGATTGATGATAAAAATGTCAGCTGGCTTCCGTCATACGGCCCTGAAATGCGCGGCGGAACAGCAAATTGCAGCGTTATTATCAGTGATGATCCGGTCGGTTCACCGATTGTAAGCGAGCCCGATTGCCTGATTGCTATGAATCTCCCTTCACTCAGACGGTATGAAAGCAGTGTTGTTCCCGGCGGAATGATTATTGTTGATTCAACACTTATTGACGAAAAGGTTGAAAGAAACGACGTTTCCGTTTTTTATGTTCCTGCAACCAAAATGGCAAAGGACGAAGGCTTTGCAACGCTTGCTAACATGATTCTTTGCGGCAAGCTTATAAAAGAGATTTCTGACATGAGCTTTGAACACACAACAGAAGCTCTTCAAAAGGTTATACCTGCACGAAAAGCAAATTTGCTTGATGTTAACCTGAATGCGCTCAGAGTCGGATATGACTATTGATTTGACCAAAGTATTGTTTGATTATTTTTGAAAGAAGTTGAAAGTATGGAAATCAAAATAACAAGAACGCAATCTCCGAAAGAAAAACCTAAGAAAAACGAAAAACTCAGCTTCGGTCGAGTCTTTACCGATCACATGTTCATGATGGATTACACCGAAGGAATGGGTTGGCACGACGCGAGAATTGTTCCGTTCGGTGACATAAGCCTTTCTCCTGCGGCAACGGTTCTCCATTACGGTCAGGAAATGTTCGAAGGAATGAAAGCATATCACGGCGTTGACGGAAATGTATATCTTTTCCGTCCGGATATGAACGCCAAGAGAGCAAACAGTTCAAACAGGCGTCTGTGTATTCCTGAAATTCCGGAAGAAGATTTTGTTGAAGCAGTAAAAGCAGTTGTTGACATTGACCGCGACTGGATTCCGACAGAAGAGGGAACGTCGCTCTATATTCGTCCGTTTATAATTGCAACCGAGCCTTTTCTCGGTGTTGCTCCGTCGGTCAGCTATATATTTATGGTCATTCTTTCACCCTCCGGTCCATATTATGAAAACGGTCTTGAACCTGTCGGAATATGGATTGAAGATGAATATGTCCGTGCCGTCAGAGGCGGAATGGGCTATATTAAAACCGGCGGAAACTATGCTGCAAGCCTCATTGCCCAGGTCAAAGCACACGACAGCGGCTATTCTCAGGTTCTTTGGCTTGACGGTGTTGAGAGAAAGTATATTGAAGAAGTCGGTGCAATGAACATCTGCTTCAAAATTAACGGAAAAATCGTAACGCCTGCCCTCAACGGCAGTATTCTTCCCGGAATTACCCGTGACTCAATCCTGAAAGTCTGTCGGGATTGGGGATATGAAACCGAGGAAAGAAAGATTTCGGTTGATGAGCTTATTGAAGCTGCCCGCGACGGTTCGCTTGAAGAGGTTTTCGGAACAGGCACAGCCGCCGTTGTTTCCCCGGTCAACAAGCTTCGTTATGAAGATGAGGTTATGGAAATCGGTGACGGAAAAATCGGACCGCTCACTCAGAAACTTTATGATGAGCTGACCGGTATTCAATGGGCTAAGCGTGAAGACACAAGAGGCTGGAGAGTCTTTGTTGACAAAGCATAAGCGATAATTAAATATTTCTGACGGCTGCTTTTGAGTGGTTCGCAAGAGGGAGCTGTAAAAAAACTTTCGTTTTTTT
>JAEDIL010000079.1 GCA_016292455.1 Clostridiaceae bacterium | reverse complement strand
ATGCCGACAAGTTTCAGCGACATATCAACTGTGGTGGAAGGACTCGCGTTCCACGCGGAAACAGGGGCGCAGAAAGCTGCTGAAAGAATCATTACAGCCGCCATAAAAGAAGCGATGATGTTCTTCAACTTTCTCATTTAGTTAATACACTCCTTTTCGTGAAAATATTATTCTGTTGAACACACTTTTCCGGCATCAAACAGTCTGAGATGTGTAAAAATTGCACAAAAGTCCCTGAAAAATTTTATTCAGTATGTTTTAACATAAATCAACACGATTTGACAATATAACATTTATTATTTTTTTTTGCATTGTTTTTTACATTATTGTAACAAATTTACATTTATGTCAAAAGCATATAAAACTTCCGGTCGGCAACAAAGAGAATATTAAAAACTCGGCTGCTCACAAATTCGGAACAGCCGAGTTTTTAAATGCTTTCACGGTTAGTATTTTTGCTCAGGAATTTTTTTCTGTATGCTGCCGGCGACATGCCTGTGTACTCCTTGAAAATGCGGTTAAAATGGCTCAGACTGTAATACCCGAGGGAAGTGGAAATTTTCAGCGTTGAAAGCCTGGTGGTTTCAAGGAGGATGCAGGCCCGGTCACATTTCATATCACGCAGATATGCTTTTACGGTTTTACCCGTATATTTTTTGAAATACTTTATCATCACCGGAGCCGAAAAATCACCCATTTCATAAACCTCCGGGACGCTGACGGCAATATTCTCGGGGGAATGGATTTTTTCAAGAATGTCAGAAAACCATTCCGGATAATCCGAGTTGTGCTTGTTCCTTGAACCGAAAAGCAATATAACAGCCTGAACAATAAGCTCCGTAATATAAAAGTCGCTGTCCTGTCCGCCCTCAAAATTCATCAGATTGATTTTTTCCGCTTTTTTTGTAAAAAAGTAAAGCTCGTCGGCACTGAGAACAGTTTTTAACGGACCGCCCTCAAAAAAAGCGTTTTTATCTATTCCCAAAGCATCAAGAATTTTTTCAAGTCTTTCGCGGCGAATGCACAAATTCATGTGAACACAGCCCTTTTCGCTTGATGCTTTAATAATATGCTCATCTTCGGGTCTGATAAAATGCATTGTGCCCCTTTCGAGCAAAGCGCTTTCGCCGTTGAGCTTATGAACAGCCTCCCCGGCTGTTATGATAAAAAATTCGCAAAAATTGTGGGAGTGCAGACTTGTTGCCGTTTCATTCCACCAATGGAAAGATACGCCGTGTGTTTTCAAATTTTTATTATTCTCAAAGTGCACAATATAGGCAGTATTTTCACTGTTTGCGCCAACAGATACAGCAGTTGTTTCCAAATTTCAATCACCACCGAAGTAAATTACGCGGTAAACATATCTTTCGATTATTATACTGTTTTTAAGAAAGCAAGTCAACAACTTTAAAAAATCACCTATTTATTTAAAATATAGCAAGACACCGACAATTGATATGGCTTATAATAATGTTGCTTTAATGCTGAAAAATTATGTGCAGTTTTAACAAAAACGTTTGCTGCAATCTGCAGAATAGAATACTGATTGAAATATTGGAGTAATGTCATTGAGAATCAAACATTTAATAACCAAGGGAAAAGAAAAAACATACTACACAATTCCTTTCAGGGTTGAAGAGGGAGTTGAACAGATAACCGTTTCCTACTCGTATCCCGATGCAACAAAAGGTCTCCTCGGCGACCTGCACCCGGTGAATACAATAGACCTCGGAATCATGGACGAAAGCGGCAGGTTCTTAGGCTGGTCGGGCAGCGCAAAGAAAGAGATTTTCATCGGCGAGTATTCCTCAACCAAAGGCTATCTTTCAGCTCCGATAAAACCGGGGGAATGGAAGATTATCGTCGGTGCGTACCATGTCGCAGACAGCGGCGTCGAGGTCACTTACGAAATTGACTTCAAAAAAAAGGAACGTCAGCTGCTTTACGGAGACCTTCATGTTCATTCCGAAGCCTCCGACGGAAAGTATGACGCCTTTAAACTTGCCGGACTTGCAAAAAAGCAGGGACTGGATTTTATTGCCCTCGCAAACCATAATAATTACAGCGAGAATCTGAGTCTGCCACGCGTGGACAACCTCACCTTCATTCCTGCCGTTGAATGGACGCATTACAAAGGACACATGAATTTTTTCGGCGTTCCGGCACCTTTTGAAAATTCCTTCATTGCAAACAGTGAAGCGCAGGCAGAAAAGCTCATAAACGACGCACGTGCGCTGGGTGCCGTAATTTCGGTCAACCACCCGAAATGCAGAATCTGTCCTTTCCTCTGGGAAAACGAAAACTTTGATATGGTTGAAATCTGGAACGGACCTATGACGCCGAGGAACGCCAGGGCAATCGCCTATTGGACAAAGCTTCTTAAAGAGGGCAGAAAAATTCCGGCCGTCGGCGGAAGCGATTACCACAAGCCGTTGAACCCCGCGCGGCTCGGAAACCCGGTAACCGCCGTTATCAGTGAATCCAGGAGCAGCGCTGACATTCTTGACGCGGTGAAAAAGGGGCGCAGCTTCATAACAAGCGGCGTTGACGGTGTTAAGCTTCTGATAAAATGCTCGGGCTCGGTAATGGGAGAGTCTGTCCGCTGCGGCGGGAGGCTCCTTGAAATCAGCGCCGAAAACCTGAAAGGCGAAAGCGTTGTTCTTGTGACAAACCTTGGAGAAACTGTCATTAAAACGCATTGCTTCAAAAAGCTTGAAACAGCCGTTTTGCTCAGCCGGGACACAACCTTTGCATACATAAAGGCAGTTCATCTGACCGGAAAAGCTGAGCATGTACGCGCAATAACAAATCCGATATATTTTGAATCTGATACCGATGGAGGTAATGTTAATGAAAAACAAGCTGAAAACATCTGAAAGTCCTCTCAGAAAAACATCGGCGTTCCGATACGGCTTCGGCATGTTCGGCACTTCAATTCCGATAAACATGTTCAAATCCTATGCCGCAGTCCTATACCTGACAACGCTGAATCTCATCACGTCCGACCAGATGTCAAAGATAATTTTCATCTACACATTTGTCGATGCAATAGACAACCCTATCTACGGCTTTCTTTCGGACAGAACCAACACGAAGTGGGGCAAAAGGAGGCCCTGGCTGCTGATAGGAACTCCCCTGCTGATTCTCTCGTTCATCATGTTCTTCAACATGCCGAAGGGAATACAGTCAAACGAAACACAGGCATACATATACATTCTCCTTATGTATGTTCTTACCGGTACGCTTGATTCTCTGATAAACGCGAACTATGGCGCACTTTTCCCGGCTCTTTTCAAAACCGATGAGGAAAGGGCAAAGACTAACGCCGTCAGACAGGTTTGTCAGCTGCTTGCCATGGTCATTTCAATCGTTCTCACACCCGTTGTCACAAAAGCTATCGGCTACGGTCTGACCTCAATCATTTACGGCGTTATTGCGTTTGTTGTTATCCTGTTTATGACCTTCGGCTGCCACGAGGACATCAAAGAAGAACAGGAAGCTTTTGAAAACGAAGAAAAGCCCGACCTTTTCAAAGCGATTATTGCGCTTATAACAAACAGCAAATTCTGGATATTCGGCTTTGCCGGCGCCTTCTATTCGGCTGCCTTTGCCCTCATTTCCCAGTCTGTTCCGTTCTTTGTCAAATACACCCTCGGTCTTGACAGCACAATGACAGCGGTTATGCTCGCCGTTGTTTTCGGCTTCGCCCTCATCGGCATTGTTGTGTTCTCGGCACTTTCCAAAAAGGTTGAAATAATCAAAATCTGGCGGCTTGGCTTCATTGTTATGGCAATCGGCTTTATTCCGCTGTATTTTGCAAAGACTCTGCCGTTTGCAATCGCCGTTGCAAGCATCGTGGGCGTCGGCGTGGCAGGCTGTCTCATCAGCATGGACTGCATCGGCGCAAAGATTATTGACGACGACTACGCAAAACACGGCGTAAAGCGCGAAGGTATTCTGACAAGCCTAATCGGAGTTATGAACAGACTCAACGGTCTTTACGTTTCCCTCGGCTTCAAAATCATGTACAGCGTATATGGCTTTAAAAATGACGAGCATCCCGGAACAAGACCGGGAGACGCTTCAAGGGTACTGATGTGTGTTCTTCCCTTAGTGGCGCTTGCTTTCGCGGGCATTTTCTCAATGCGCCTTCACTTCGACGAAAAGAAAAAATGCGAAAACATTCCCGAGCCGGTGAGTGAAGATGAATAAGTACCTGATAATCAACGCAGACGATTTCGGCTACAACAAGGAGCAGACGGACGCAATAACCGAGCTTTATAAAGAAAGGCTGATTTCTTCAACCTCATTCCTTTGTGTAACCGGATACAGCGAGGAAGCCGCAAAAAGAGCAAAAGAAGAGAATATTCCTGTCGGAGTTCATCTTGCAATCAATTCCGACAAAGGAAACGAGCCTTGGAAAAGCCTGAGCCGTAGCGCGTCGCTCTGCAATGAAAACGGTCTTGAAAGCAACGGAAAAGAACTTGCTTTGCACGCACGGCGAAGAGAGGTTGCAGCGGAGCTCGAAGCGCAGTATAATTTTCTGATTTCGCGCGGTCTGACCGTTGACCACGCCGACAACCATTGCGGAACGCTTTACGGAATCAACGGCAGGAGGTTTTACCTTGACGCATACGATTTTTGCCGACGGCACTCCCTACCCTACCGATTTCCGAAAAAGCCGGATTTCATTGCACGTCAGCTGAACCTGAAAAAAGCCCCCGGACCCGTCTGCGCGTTGCAGAGAATGATTGTGAAAAAAGGGCTGAAAGCGGGCGTTCGTCTGCTTGATGACCTTGTTTCAAACCCGTGGAGCGCAAAAGACATCCGAAGCTGTGACGAATTGAAGGAGTATTATCTTGACGCAGTTGAAAACTGCTCCTGCGGCGTTACGGAAATGTTCCTGCACCCTGCGAAGGAGAAGAACGACCCGACAGGAGAATGGAAAAAACGCGTTTTTGAATATGAAATTTTAAAAAGCGGCGACCTTTTGCAGAAAGCCGAAGATAAAAAAATCAGAATTATTTCCTGGGCTGACTTTGCCCGGATGAGTCAGGAGGAATCAGCATGAAAAGAATAATCAGTCTTTTGCTGTCCGCAGTTTTAATCTTTTCCGTCACCGTTCCCGCCTTTGCTTCTTCAAAGAGCGTTTCCGGTCTGAGTGACTGTGACCCGGTTATCCTTATCCGCGGAATGGATTTCGGCAATGTTATGCTCGACGTCGGAACGGAAAACGAAAGGAAAGTCAACAATTTCAGCGCTTCAACAATAGTCACCGGCGTTGCCGCAACACTGATCAAGTGGCTCGCCGCAGGTGACAAAAACGCGGCTGTGGATTCGCTGATTGAAACGGCATATTCCCTGCTGAAATATAACTCTATGAACGAAAACGGCGACCCTGCCTATAACACAGGTATGATAAAGTATCCGTTTAGCATGGATAACTATCCCGAAATGCTGGAAGGTACCGACAACGAAATGGGCATGCTTCACACCTTTTCGGATGTTTTCGGTGGCGACCATGTTTATTACGTCAACTATGACTGGCGGCTGGACCCGTTTGTTGTTGCCGATGAAATCAATGACGCCGTCCGCCTTGCCACAGAAAACACCGGACACAAAAAGGTCAATCTCGTCTGCGCAAGCATGGGAGGAATCATGACCGTTGCTTACCTTACAAAATACGGCTATGAAAACATCGGACGTTGTCTTTTCCTTTCCTCAACCTTCTGCGGCTCACAGATTGCAACCGATGTTCTGACCGGCAAGATTGATATTACATCACAAGGACTTTACAACTATCTGTCGAGCTTTGCCGAAGGCAACGCTTTGCTGAAACTTTTGCTCAGCGCGGCTAAGCTTGGCGGAATTTTCAGCCTGCTGACAAGAATAACCGACTATATCCTTGAAAACAAAAAAACAGATATGTATGAAAAAGTGCTGAAACCGATTTTCGGTTATTCACCCTGCGTCTGGGGACTCATTGCGGACAGCGAAGATTATGAAGAAGCGATTAAATATATGTTCGGCTCGCGTGAGAATGTCAACCCGGTTTTCCTTTCAAGAATCGACTCACTGCGGAATATGATGGACAACAGAACCGAACTGCTCAACAGAATGATTGATGACGGCGTTAAAATTTCCGTGCTTTCAAATTACGGTTCACCGCTCATTCCCGTTTACGAAAGCTCAGACTTTTCCGGCGACAGAACACTTGAAGCCTACAACACCTCTGGCTTTGCAACGGTTGCAAGGTTCGGAGAAACCCTCGGCGATAACTATCAGGCGGCAAGACCGGAGCTGGTTTCACCGGACAACTGCGTTGACCTTTCAACCGCAATTTTGCCGGAATACACCTATATGATCAGAAATGCACCCCATGTTGCCGCCTCCTACGGAACCGATTACAGCGATTTTGTTGTGTATCTGCTCAAAAACACGGGCGATTTCAAGGCAGGCTCAAACGAAAAATATCCGCAGTTTATGCTGTCTGATTTGAAAACGCAATCGCTGAAAAGCTACTGAGAAGCCGACAGCGGCTGAAACTCAAATGTTAAACTGCCGCAGACAACAGACCAAAGGGTAAAATCAAAACGCAAAAGACTATACGTCACATTGAGAACGGTGAAAATGTTCCTGTGAAGTATAGTCTTTATTGTTTTGAAATACTGTGTTTTTGCTATTTCAGGGCATTCCACCGACCGCGGTCAAAGCTGCATCAGATTCACTGCGGCAAGGCTTACTGAAAAAAAGAGAGACAATCTGCTGAGCCTGTGAGGTCTATTTTTCATTTATCAAGTTGATTTTTAACGTGAATATGGTATTATAATGATGTCGAAGTTTGTCCGAAAACAACGCATATTTGCTTTTTGCCCGGTCAGCAGGACTATTTGAAAGCTTTTTCCGCCTTATACGGAAGTCAGCAGCACAAAAAGCGCCCCAATACGCGCACGCAATTATTGATATTGTACAAATAACAATCCGGCAGGTATAAACATGAAAAAACGAATTCTGATAGTATCGCATGCCCTTGAACTTGGCGGAGCCGAACGCAGTCTTATCGGACTTCTTTCAGCGCTGAATCCCGGGCAGGCAGATATTGACCTTTTTTTGCTTAGGCATGAGGGCGAATTGATGGACAGCATTCCGCCGTATGTCAATCTTCTGGATGAAGTTCCGGCATATACGGTGCTTGCCCGTTCAATGAAAATCACTTTGAAAGAAGGGCATTTTCTTCTGACTGCCGCGCGGTTACGTGGAAAAATCAAAGCCGCCCGTTTTGACAAAAAACACGGACTTTCCGAAAGCGGTACAGCTCTGGAATACAGCCACAAATATACCATCGGTCTTATGCCGCCAATTGCCCCGGGCAAGGAGTATGACCTTGCCGTCAGCTTTTTAACACCGCACTATATTGTTGCCGAAAAGGTCCGGGCAAAGATGAAATTCGCCTGGATTCATACCGATTATAAAAACATGCCGGTTGATTTTGAGTCCGAAGCCGTAATGTGGGCAAAGTACGACAGAATTATTTCAATATCGGACAGCGTGACAAAAAGCTTTGTTGAAGTATTTCCTGAGCTCGCCGAAAAAATCCGCCTCATTGAAAACATTCTTCCCGAAGAGCTTGTCAGAAAACAGGCTGACGAAAAAGACGTAAGAGACGAAATGCCGCAAGACGCCGACTTCCGCCTTTTGTCAATCGGCCGATACTGCTATCCGAAAAATTTTGACAACGTTCCGGAAATCTGCTCGCTTCTTCTGAACGGGGGCATTGACGTAAAGTGGTATATTATCGGCTTCGGTCCGGACGAAGAAAAGATCCGGAAAAGAATCAGGGCTTGCGGCATGGAAAAGAATGTAATATTGCTTGGGAAAAAAGAAAATCCTTATCCTTACATCCGTGAATGTGACGTCTACGTTCAGCCGAGCCGTTATGAGGGAAAAAGCGTAACCGTCCGAGAAGCACAGATGCTTTCAAAGCCGGTTGTTATCACAGCCTATGCAACAGCGGACAGTCAGCTTGAAAACAATGTTGACGGCTTGATTGTTCCTATGGACAACGAAAGCTGCGCAAAAGCAATTGCAGAATTGCTGAAAAACAAAAAGCTTTGCCTTGAACTTTCGGAAAACTGCAAAAAAAGGGATTATTCCAATTCAAAGGAAGCTCAAAAGCTTTTGAGTTTTT
>JAEDIL010000078.1 GCA_016292455.1 Clostridiaceae bacterium | reverse complement strand
ACAGTCCCTTTTCTGCAACCCCTTTTACCAAAACCAATTTAACAACACAAAGAAGGTGTGATATATATATCTATAAAAATTCCGGGGGATTTGCCGGCTGCAAAAACCTTACGGGAAGAAAACATATTTGTTATGGATAAACCAATGCTCCCATTTTGTCATATAATGATATGGCTGTATTGATGAATTCAATAGAATCATGTCAATGCTTCTTTACACGGATATTTCTTTTGATGAGTTTGGTAATATTTCAATCCGAATACTTGTCGGGTGTATAAAAGTAATGAAACTACTCGACGTCACGTATTGATTTTCCGGTTGTTATATGTTATTATTTGTCAACAAAACTTGAAATGTGCCTTTCCATTGCGCTTTGTTAACAACGGTTGCTTGAATTGAGCGGATCGGATAGTTAAAATGAGTGTCGAAAGGTGGAATGAATGATGTTAAACGAAAACATTAAAAAACTCAGAAAACAAAGCGGTCTTACTCAGGAAGCACTTGCAATCAGGCTGGATGTAGTTCGCCAAACGGTCTCCAAATGGGAAAAAGGTCTTTCGGTTCCCGACGCGCAAACACTCCAACGCATTGCTGAGGAATTTGAGATACCGGTTCAGGAGCTTTTGGGAAGTCAGCCTGATTCAGAGGAGAATCAAAACTCGATTGCTGACCAATTGGCAAGAATCAATGAACAGCTTGCTGTCAGAAACCGCCGTTCGGCAAATCTTTGGAAAATTATTTGCCTGATCCTTATTCTTGTCGTTGGTTTCCTTATTGGGAAAGCTTTTTCAAACAACAGCTTTTTTCAAGAATCCGGGAAGAGCTTTCTGTTTGAAAAGACGGAAATATCAAATGTTTATTTCAGCGGCAACAGCAAAGAAGTGATTTGTTCCTTCGTTCCGAGCGTCGGTAACGATGATATGGTATATACTGTTACAATGAACAGTCGTGACGGCAGATTTTCCAATGAAACAGTTGTTGCGCAATATGATAATGGAATTTGCACAGCCGTATTTGACAAAGACAAGCTGTCGGAATTTTCAGAGTATGCCGTAGTGCTGAATATTGACTGTGAAGATGAGATGCGTAATCTGACATTGGCAGAAACTTTCAGCTTTGAAGGAAACGGCTGTTCGTGGCAACTGCCGGAATAATAATGAAACAGTGCTTGTCCGTTTCCTGAACTGAATAACGGTTTTTCCGTGAGCAAGCAAAAGCGTTGACATCAGGGCGTCGGATATTTAAAGCTTGCCGGAGAAAACGGCACTCATTAAAGTATTAAGTTAATTTATGGGGGGATTTTGTTGAAGATTAAAGGAATTGACAGCAACGAAAAAAGGTTAAAAGAGTCAAAGAAAAAAAGGAGACGTGTTTCCAAGGTGTTTGTTCCAATACTTCTTGTTTTAGCTATACTTGTTGCCTTTGTCGGCGTATTTCTCGGAGAGAGCCTGATTTCGATTGACAACGGCAAAAACTATTATTCAAGGCTTTTTCTTGACGATGAAATGAAAAAGTCCCTTAAATCCATTGAAAGAGTTGACGAGGACGGATATTTCTATTCGATGGAATGCACAGAGGATTATTACAAGAAGGGAATTCAGACTATCGTCCATGCGTTGAAGCTGATTTCAAAGGGAAGCTGCACCGCGTTTTCAACTTTCAGCGAGGACGGAAAAAACGCTTTGACCGCCCGTAACTATGATGTTCCGCATCTGACAAAAAACAATGAGCTGAGCGGGCTTAATGTCGCTGTCCGGTGTACGCCTAAGGGAAGATATTCTTCAATCGGTGTTGCCGACGCATTCTGGCTGTCTGAACTCGGACTGTCGTTTTATAAGGGAGCGCTTGACGACGGCAAAACAAATCTTACGCCGTTGGTTCTCTTGCCTTATCTCTGCATGGACGGCATGAATGAAAAGGGGCTGACGGTTTCAATTCTTGCTCTTGACGTTAAGGAGGGCGAACACGCAACCTACCAGAAAGTCAAAGGCAGAGAGCAGGTTATTATTCCGGTGCTTCTGCGTGAATTGCTGGACAACTGCGCAACGGTTGAAGAAGCTGTTGAGCTTGCAAAAACCTACAATGTTGTAAATCTTCTCGGAAATGATTACCACCTTTTTGTAACAGACAAAACAGGTAATGCGGCGGTATTTGAGTGGAGATATGACGAACTCAAAGTTACATATCAGGACGCAATAGCAAATTTCTATGTTGGGTATGAGGACGCTTGCGACAGCTACAAAGACGGAGTGCTGAAAGAAAAATACCCCGGTCCTGCTGATACGACAAAGGCATACAAATACGGCTATGGACATGGCTATGCGCGTTTTAACTCCGTTGCCGAGGTTATAGAAGACCATCTGCACGGCAAGGGCGACAAGCTAATAACAAAAATGACTGAGCTTGAAGCCATGAATGCGCTGAAAAATGCTTCGCAGGAATATGTTGAAGGCGAACCTACCTCGTATACGCAGTACAGCATTATTTATGACAGCACCAACCTGACCGCAAAGGTATGCATGAATCAGGATTACAGCATAACCTACTCCATGCAGCTGAACGGTGATTCAATAATTGTTAAGTAATCTGATTGCAAAAAATCAGGCTCACCGGTGAAGCCTTTCAGGAAGCGTTGTTACGAAGCAGCAACGTTTCGTCACAGCTCTGATAATATGCCGAGGCAGACGCCAAAATAAAATAATATTACAGAAAATTAAAGACCACTCGTTGTTTATATGTACCGCCAAAGGCAGGACGCTTTTGAATGTGCATATCAAAGAGTGGTCTTTTATATTTCAGTTTCTTTGGAAACACTGTACCGCTTTTTCATTACTCGGACACACAGTCCTCAAAATTGTACTTTGTCCGTCTGTATTTGTTCGTTTGAAGAAAAGAGCGGAGATTTTTTCAAAAATCTATTGACATCTTTCGTTTTTGTGCCTAAAATTATATACGTACCGAACAAATGTTCGGAAAACAAGGAATTTCGTAGACGAAAATAAAGCAAGAGCATTTCGCGGCGTACCGAAGGCGCCCGGAATGGGAAAAGGAGATGTCATGGAAGAAAACAGCTTCACAAAGCTTGATTATGTCAGAGCGCAGGAGGCATTCAATCTCTGGAAAGAGCAGGAAACCGCCGAACTAGACGATTATATTCTGCGTGAAAGAAAGCGAGAGCTTTTGGCGCTTGTGAAAAAGGTTATTAAAAACGAGCTTTCCGAAAGAGACCGGCTGCTTGTTTCTCTCCATTGGTACAAGGGCAAAAGCAAACAGGAGATTGCCGAACTGACCGGTCTTGACCGTTCAACGGTGTTCCGCAGGTTTGAAAAAATAAACAATACCATCTATGAAAAGCTCAAATATGCAATAGAATACCGCTACGGCGACAGTTTTTCCTCCTCGGCGCTGCTGCTTATAAAAAAGGATGTATCCTCACTGGGCGGACTGAAAAGCCTTGAAAGCATCGGTGAACGGCTTTTGAGACTCAGGGAAGAGCAGTACCTTTCAAAACAGGACGTGAGCCGATTCACCGGTATTGCACTTTCAAGACTCAGCCTCATTGAAAAAAGCGGAAAAGAAGTCACAATGGAGGAGCTGAAAAAGCTTTCCGCTTTTTTCCGGGTCAGCAGCGATTATATTCTTTTCGGCCGCAACCGCGTGCTTCGTGACGAAGCAACCGGCAGACCCGTTGTTTCTTTTTCCTGAGAAAGGAGGGGAGGCGATGAGAAGCTTTGAAGAACTTTATGAGGAATACGGAAACTCGATAGCCGTTCAGAAGCGTGTTATTGAGAATTACAGAAAGCACCTTGCAGCCGCAAGGAAAAAGTCAGATTTCAAGGAGATTAAAAGGCTCAACAGCCTTTTGTGTGTTCTCTATGAAGAAAAAAGCGAACTTGAAGAACGGGCGGGAGAAATCCATCGCTATATTTCATGAAAATCAGGACTTTGGAAAAGACTTGCAATTTTCAATTGACTTTTTTGGTCTTTCTGATATACTGTTTCTGTTAAATAAATGTAACCTCGGTTACTTTTGAAAAGGAGACAGAAAAATGAAGAAACACCTGAAAAGAGCGCTCTCCCTTGTTCTTGCTGTTCTCACTCTGTTTTCGGCAACAGCCTTTGCTTTTGCAGAAGACGGACAGCAGGCGGCAGGCGCTGCATTCACAGACGAAGATTTCCTCACTGCAAAGGGCATGAAGCTCTATAACCGCAGAGGCGAGGAAGTACTCCTTAAAGGCGTGAATCTCGGTTCATGGCTCATCTGGGAGGATTGGCTTTCTCCCTATGACGGAGTTGAACCGAATGAAAACGGTCAGACTGACCACATGCAGGTTCTTGACAAGCTCACTGAACGCTTCGGAGAAGAAAAGGCGTATGAGCTTATGAATACCTATATGGATAACTGGATTACGGAATATGACCTTGATGAAATCAAGTCTCTCGGCTTCAATGCGGTTCGTGTTCCGTTCTGGTTCCGCAACTTCTATTATGATGACAACGGACGAAAAATTCTTGACAAGAACGGCAACTGGGATTTCTCCCGCCTTGACTGGGTTGTTGAAGAATGCTCAGAGAGGGGCATTTATGTTGTTCTTGATATGCACGGAGCAGTAGGCTTTCAGAGTGACGCTCCCCACAACGGCAAAGCCGGCGGCTGCGGACTCTATGAAAAGACCGAGCAGGGTGAAAGATACCGTGAGCTGACGGACGAGCTCTGGACAGCAATTGCATCCCGCTTCAAGGGTAATCCCGCCGTTGCAATGTACGATCTCCTCAATGAGCCTACCTGTGACGTGCCTTGCACAGAGGTCAGAAGAAGAATCAACAACGAATCAATCTATACCCGCCTTTACAAAACAGTCCGCGCGGCTGATCCCGATCACATCATCACCGTTGAATGCATCTGGACGGCTGCCGCTCTTCCGCATGCATGGACAAAGGGCTGGACAAACGTGGTTTATCAGGTACATTTTTATCAGAATTCCGACTTCATCTTCACGCTGTTCTGCTATCTTACAAAGCTTTATCATTTCGGTGTGCCGATGATGATGGGCGAATTCTATCCACACAAAAAGACTACATGGAGCAACTGCTTCAAAACGATGAACAGCCTCAATTACAGTTGGTTCCTCTGGACATATAAGGCTGCGAATCACGGAATGTGGAACTCAGACTGGTGCCTGAGAGGTATGAAGGACGGATTTGAACGCGCAGACGTCAGCAATGACTCCTATGAAGAAATTGCCCGCAAGTGGGGCGCCTGCCTGCGCACCGAGAACAGCTTCCAGGATACAGGTCACTTTGACAGAGACGTCAAGGAATTCCTTTGAGTTCATCTGACGCAACAGAGGGATTGATTTAACCGGTAAAGCTATAATCCGGCGGTTTTGAACGCTTCCGGATTATAGCTTTTTTTCTTACGCGAGACTGCTGCTGAGCAAATTCATTCCAATTTATCAAAAAAACAGATGAAGCATGAAATATTTTGTGAATTATAGACAAAATATGCCAATTTCTTTTGCGGTTTGTCTTGACATTTACTAAAAAAAGGAATACACTCTAAGTTACCTCATAGTGAAGTGATTTTGGAGAGAATAGCTATGGTAAAAAAACAGACGGCGTTATGCCGCAAAAAAGGAGAATAAAAATGGAAAAGCTTTTGTATGCTGTTCCGGCCGTCAGCGTTGTCGGTCTGCTGTTCGCTCTCTTTCTCGCACTCAGGGTTAAAAAACAGGCACCCGGTAATGAAAGAATGAAGGAAATTGCCGCCTCAATTCATGAGGGCGCAACGGCATTCCTGTTTTCGGAATACAAAATCATCGTTGTTTTTGTTGCCGTAATCTTCCTTGCAATCGGGCTTCTGCTCAAAAACTGGCTTGAAGCTGTCTGCTTCCTTGTCGGTGCGCTGTTTTCTGTTGCTGCCGGCTATTGCGGAATGAGCGTTGCCACCCTTGCCAATGTCAGAACTGCCAATGCCGCAAAGGAAAAGGGCATGGCGGCTGCACTTTCGGTTGCATTTTCCGGCGGCTCGGTTATGGGACTTTGCGTTGCAGGTCTCGGACTGCTCGGAATCTCAGCAATTTATGCTCTTACCGGAAACGACAGTATTCTTTTCGGTTTCAGCCTCGGTGCTTCGTCAATCGCGCTTTTCGCCCGTGTGGGCGGTGGAATCTACACCAAGGCGGCTGACGTCGGCGCAGACCTTGTGGGCAAGGTTGAAGCGGGAATTCCGGAAGATGACCCGCGCAACCCGGCGGTTATTGCTGATAACGTTGGCGACAATGTCGGCGACGTTGCCGGAATGGGTGCAGACCTTTTTGAAAGCTATGGCGGTGCAGTTGTTTCCGCAATCACTCTCGGTCTGCTCTTCTGCAAAAATGCAATGCCCGAAAAGGCTGCGTTCGGCGCAATTTATCCGCTTGTAATTGCAGCTCTCGGACTTATTTCATCAATCCTCGGAACCTTCTTTGTCCGCGGCGACAAAAACCCGGCAAAGGCACTCAAAGCCGGAACATATGTCGCTTCCGGACTTGTTCTTGTTGGTTCGCTTGTGCTCAGCCAGCTGTTTTTCGGCTCTTTGTATTACGGAATCACAATTGTTGCCGGACTTATTGTCGGCGTTCTCATCGGATACTTTACCGAAGTATACACCTCTGACGCTTACCGCTTTGTCAAGAAAATTGCAAAGCAGTCTGAAACCGGCTCGGCAACCAACATAATTTCCGGTATTGCAACCGGATTCCAGTCAACCGCAGTTTCAATCATCTTCATCTGCATCGGAATTTTTGTTGCCTTCTTCTTTGGAAGCAAGTGCGGCGAAGGCGGCGGCGTATACGGCATTGCTCTTGCAGCAGTCGGTATGCTTTCAACAACGGGAATTACAGTTGCTGTTGACGCCTATGGTCCGATTGCGGACAACGCCGGCGGTATTGCTGAAATGAGCGGACTTGACGAATCGGTCCGCAACATCACCGATAAGCTCGACTCTGTCGGAAACACTACCGCGGCAATGGGCAAGGGCTTTGCAATCGGCTCTGCGGCTCTGACTGCTCTCGCTCTCTTTTTCTCATACAAGGAGTCGGTCAGCCTCACTTCAATTGACATTCTCAACAGCAACGTTGTAATCGGCCTTTTCATCGGCGGTATGCTGCCGTTCATCTTCTCGGCTTTCACAATGGAATCCGTCAGCAAGGCTGCCCACAGCATGATTGAAGAGGTTCGCCGCCAGTTCAGAACCATTCCAGGAATTCTTGAAGGCAAGGCAAAGCCGGACTACAAGACCTGCGTTTCAATTTCAACAAAGGCTTCGCTGCGCGAAATGATTATTCCCGGTGTTCTTGCAATTGCCGCTCCGCTCCTTGTCGGCTGTGTCCTCGGCGTCAACGCTCTCGGCGGACTCCTTGCAGGTTCACTTGTGACGGGTGTTTTGCTTGCAATTTTCATGTCGAACGCAGGCGGTGCATGGGATAACGCAAAGAAATATATTGAAAGCGGAAACCACGGCGGAAAGGGCAGCGAATCGCACAAGGCTGCCGTTGTCGGTGACACTGTCGGCGACCCGTTCAAGGATACTTCGGGACCGTCAATCAATATTCTTATCAAGCTGATGACGATTGTTGCTCTTGTTTTTGCTCCGCTGTTTGTTCTCATCAACAACGGCGCAGGCTTCCTTGGCTAATCTGCAATTGAATTGTCTTTTCTCACCGACCGGAGAATAGCTTCGGTCGGTGATTGCTTTTCGGCAGCACATGCGGAAAGCGAAAAAGAAGAAAAAATTTGCTTTTTTTCTTTGTTTTCTGTTGACAAGCGAAAACAAATCATGTATAATGACGAAGCTGTTTTGAAAGTGCTGCTATGGCGCAGTCGGTAGCGCGCATCCTTGGTAAGGATGAGGTCACCAGTTCAAATCTGGTTAGCAGCTCCAAAAATCCCGTTCGCAAAATTGCGAACGGGATTTTTTTGTCTGTAACTTCTATTTACTGCTTATTGAGAAGTGCAACATTGAATTTTTCCTCTGGGTGTATCATCTGCTAAATACATTCAGAATCACCTATACTTTCCACAATTCTTCAATACGCTTTTAATTGTTTTTTTAATGTTTCCCGACCTATGCAAGGCTTATGCTTCACTTTCCTGCGCGTTCTGCGCCTGCGTAATGCGCTTATACATATCCTGCATCTGTCTGTCGATATC
>JAEDIL010000077.1 GCA_016292455.1 Clostridiaceae bacterium | reverse complement strand
AATGCCTTCGCAGATACCCATAACAAGGTTCATGTCATGCTCGATGAGGAGAACGGCAATCTTGAAAGTGTCACGGATTTTTACAATGTTTTCCATCAGCTCCGCGGTCTCATTCGGGTTCATACCGGCTGCCGGTTCGTCAAGCAGGAGCAGCTTCGGATCTGTTGCGAGGGCGCGGACGATTTCAAGACGCCTTTGCGCGCCGTAGGGGAGAGAGCCTGCCTGCCAGTCTGCCATATCCTCCATTCCGAAAATGGAAAGCAGCTCCATTGACCTTTCGTGCATTGCCTTTTCCTTTTTCCAATAGGAGGGGAGGCGGAGAATGCCCGAAGCGGTGGTATATTTTTCCTGGTTGTGGAGACCGATTCTGACGTTGTCTTCAACGGTGAGGTTTGAAAACAGGCGGATATTCTGGAAGGTTCTGGCAACGCCCATCTTGTTGATTTGAACGGTGTTTTTGCCCGAAGTATCCATTCCGTTGATGATGATGGTGCCCCTTGTGGGAGTATATACCTTGGTCAGCAGGTTGAAGATGGTGGTTTTACCTGCGCCGTTGGGACCGATAAGTCCGGCGATTTCGGTCTTGCCGATTGTGAAGTTGAAGTCGTCAACGGCGCGGAGTCCGCCGAAATCGATTCCGAGGTGAATACATTCAAGAACGGGAGTGTTTCCGATGTCTCTTTCGGGAATTATCGAATGACTCGGAACGGGAACCATGTTGCCTTTTTCAAAATTTTTCATTTCCGGGCTCCCTCCTTTTTCTTTCTTGTGGGTATGACTTTTGAAAGAAGGTTTTTAACCTTCGGGTTGTTTGTTGCAAGCATAACGAGAATGAGAACGATTGCATACATGAGCATTCTGTAGCTTGAAAATTCACGCAGTGCTTCGGGAAGAACATAAAGAACGGTTGCGGCGATTATTGAACCGAGCATGTTGCCGAGACCGCCGAGAACAACGAACACGAGGACGAGAATCGAGGTGTTGAAGTCGAACTTTGTTGAAGTGAGGTTCGAATAGTTCATTCCGTAGAGTGCGCCTGCCGCTCCGGCAATTGATGCGGAGATGACAAAGGCAATCATTTTGTACTTTGTGATGTTGATTCCGCAGGACTCTGCCGCAATTCTGTTGTCGCGGATTGCAAGGACGGCGCGTCCCGTTCTGCTGTCAACAAAGTTGAGAATGATGAAAAGGGTAACGAGAATAAGAATAAATCCGGCGGTGAAATTTGCAATTGTCTGGGTTCCGGTTGCGCCCTGAGCACCCTTGATAATTACCTTACCAGTTTCCGAAAGAGCAAGGTCTTCAACTGTTTTTGAGCCGGTGGGATTGAAAATGAAGTGGAGTCCGTTTTCGTCAATACCGACAAGCAGACAGTTTATCAGCTCTTTGATAATTTCACCGAAAGCCAGAGTAACAATTGCCAGATAGTCGCCGCGGAGTTTAAGAACGGGAATACCGATAAGGAAACCTGCAAAGGCGGCAATAATCATTCCGGCAACAATTGCAATGAATATTCTGAGCCCCGCACTCGGAATTACTGCGGAAAGGCTCATTGAAACAATTACGCCCGTAAAAGCGCCGATGCTCATAAAGCCTGCGTGGCCGAGGCTCAGCTCTCCGAGAACGCCGACGGTGAGGTTCAGCGAAAGCGCCATAACAATGTAGCAGCAGACGGGAACAAGAAGTCCCTGAGTTGAGCGTTTGAGTGAGCCTGTGCTTGAAAGGATCGTTATGATAACATAGGCGGCGATGACGATTGAATAGGTGGCAGCGTTGCGGACGGTGCCTTTTTTGAGGTTGAGACCTTTTGCTTTACTCATTGTCAGCACCTCCTTAAACCTTTTCCTGAATACGTTTTCCGAGCAGTCCGGTCGGACGGACAAGGAGAACGATAATCAGAACTGCGAAAACGATTGAGTTTGCAAGCTGAGTTGAAATGTATGCCGAGGCAAATGACTCGATCACGCCGAGAAGAACGCCGCCGAGGAATGCGCCGGGAATTGAACCGATTCCGCCGAATACTGCTGCGGTGAACGCCTTGATTCCGGGCATTGAGCCGGTGGTCGGCATGAGTGAGGGATATGACGAAAGAAGAAGTACACCTGCAATCGCCGCAAGAGCGGAGCCGATTGCAAAGGTTACCGAAATTGTGAGGTTGACATTGATACCCATAAGCTGAGCCGCGCCCTTATCCTCGGAGCAGGCACGCATCGCCTTGCCCATTTTTGTTTTTGAGGTGAAGAGCATGAGAACAACCATGATAATGATGCAGGCAACAACGGTGAGGAGCGAAACATAGGAAATTGTCAGCTCACCTTCAAAAAGCTTGATGTTGCCGTTGACGAGCGGTGAATATGTTTTCGGGTTTGCGCCCCAGATGAGAAGAGCGGAATTCTGAAGAAAATAGGAGACGCCGATGGCTGTGATAAGAACTGCGAGAGACGGAGCAGAGCGCAGCGGCTTATATGCAAGACCTTCGATAATGATACCGAGAACGGTGCAGACAGCCATTGCAATGATTACCGAAAGCCAGCCCGGAACGCCCAGAGAGGAGATGGTGATATATGAAATATAACCGCCGATCATGATGACGTCACCGTGGGCAAAGTTGAGCATTTTTGCAATACCGTAAACCATTGTGTATCCGAGTGCGATGATGGCATAAACGCTTCCGAGGCTTATTCCGCTTATCAGATACGAGAGAAATTCCATTTGATACACCTCGATTGTTTTCAGATTATTGTTGTAATACTCTCTTGAGGTTTCTGAAAATCCACGCTGCTGCGGAAACTTTCAGAAACCTCAAAGTATATTAAAGAAATGCCGACCGCCTGTATCGGTTCTTGGACGGTCGGCATTGTTTGTGCTTTATTCAATAATCAGTGTTGATTATTTGCCGGGAGTTACATATACGCCGTCCTTGATGACAACAGCGCGCGGAGCCTTTGAAACTTCACCGGTGGTTGACCATGTCATACCTTCGCCGGTAAGACCGTCAATCTTGAGATTGGGCATAACAGCAACAAGCTTTTCGCAGATTTCTTCAGCGGTCATATCAGCTGTGCAGCCTGCTTCCTGAAGAGCAGCGGCAATGATGAAAATTGCGTCATAAGCGTCTGCTGCGAACTGGTTGGGGATTTCGCCGTATGCTTCCTTATACTTTGCTACGAAAGCCTGTGTTCTTTCATCTTCTGCGTCAGCTGAGAACGGAGTAAGAAGCATTACACCTTCTGCAAGCTTGGTGTCAAAGCCTTCCATGGTGAGGATACCGTCCATACCGTCAACACCGAAGAAGGTCGGAGCATAACCCATGTCGTTAGCCTGTTTGAGGATAACTGATGCGGGCTGATAGTAGATCGGGAGGAAAATTGTGTCAGCGTTTGCATTCTTTGCGGCGGTAAGCTGAACTGAGAAGTCAGTTGATCTGTCCTTGGTGAAGGTGCCTTCATAAACAATTTCGATTCCCTTTGCCTTTGCTTCCTTAGCGAAGGTATCGCGGATACCCTGTGAGTAAGCGTCGTCATTACGATAGATGACAGCAACCTTTGCGTCCTTCATGTTTTCTGCCATGTAGTCAGCTGAGCCGACGCCCTGGTTCGGGTCGGTGAAGCAGACCTGGAAGAAGTTGTCCTTGCCGTCAATGATGTCGGTTGAGGAACCTGACGGAGTGAGTGAGAACACGCGGTCCTCATAAGTTTTTGCGCCAACTGCAATTGCTGCGCCGCTGGTAACAGGTCCCATGAGAATCTGCATACCCCAGTCAACAAGGGTGTTGTATGCGTTAACAGCGGTTTCGCCGTCTGCAACGTCGTCTTCTGCTTTGAATTCAAACTTGATTTTGCCTTCTGCGTTGATTTCGTCAACAGCAATCTTGGCTGCGTTCATAACTGCGGTGCCGTAAATTGCGGCGTCGCCGGTGAGCGGGCCGGTTGAACCGATTTTGAAAGCTGCGCCGTCTGCTGCGGGAGCCTTGCTTTCGTCTGCGCTTGCAGTGGTTTCAGCTGCGCCGGCGGTTGTGGTTGTTGAGCCGTTGTCTGAACCGCAAGCTGCGAAGCAGCAAAGGCAAAGAGCGGCAACCATTACAAGAGCCATTACTCTTTTAAAGGTTTTCATAAAAATCTTCCTTTCTTCTTTTGCAGCTCAGGGCTGCTTTTGTTTTTTCACATTCTAAGGGAGTGCAATTGCAACCGCGGATAGCTCTGCGGATTCCTCTCTCGGTATGTTGCAAAAATTATAGCATTACGCTTTTTAATTGTCAACAAAATCTCGAAAAGCTTTCTTTTTTCAGTTTTTTGCACTAAAATGACAAAATAATCTTTCAAAACATAGCATTTTTCACAAAAAACAAGGCTATGATCTTTGAAAAGACCATTGAGCCTTGTTTTGTTACAATACAACGAAAAATTCAAGTATTACAACTTGTAATGTTTGATGTACTCTCGCGAATAGAAAACTTGGTTCATCTTTCAGTTCCGTAAAGCTCGTCAAGGACTTCTTTTGCGCAGTTAATGAATTCACGGACGGGGGAAGCTGCGGTTCTGAGCGATTTGAGACACAGAACCAACTCACGGTGCGCCTCCGGAACAACCGGAAGGGAAATGACGTCGTTTTTGTTTCCGAGCATAACGAGCTTTGAAAGCATGCTGATTCCCATGCCGTGTTCAACCATGCTGATAACGGTCTGGTCGTCAACATAGGTCGGTTCAATGTTCGGCATTACTTTTTCACGCTCAAAGACGCAGAGAATGTCTTTATCAAAACCGAAGTAAGGCATAATGAATTCTTTGCCTTTATAAAGACTTATCGGAAAGCAGTTGAGCTTCCGGTTTTCCTCGGTGTTCGGCAGAATTGCCACAAGGGGATCGTTGCCGAGGTGAATTGTGTCAAAATCGGGATATGCTTTCTGCCTGCTTGCAAAAGCAAGGTCAATGTCGCCGGCTTCGAGCATTTTGTAGGTTCCGTCAATGCTCGAAGAGCTGAGCTCAACGGCAATGTCGGGATGCTTTTCATGGAAGCGCTTGACTATGGGCGGCAGCCAATGCATAAGCATACTGGTGTAAGCGGCAACGCGGATAACGCCGTCCTTTCGCTGACGAATCAGCGAAATTTCTTTTTCGAGCTGACCGGAATGAACAAGCATTGCGCGTATTGAGGGAATGAGTCTTGCGCCCTCCGGGGTGGGAGCAACGCCGTTGCGGCTGCGCACAAGGAGTGGAAAACCCATTTCCTTTTCAAGGGCGCTGATGACGTGGGTGATTCCGGACTGAGTATAGCCCATTATTTCCGCAACCTTTGTCAGACTTCCGAGGTCAACGGCATTGATGAAAACTTCAAGTTTTTTTATATCCATAGTTTTCTCCGAAAAAAATAATAAAGAGCGGCGGTGACTCGTCGCTCTTTAATGATACTTGCCGGTTTGACTTTTGTCAAGCGGCTGTTTTCCGTTTACATCAGTTCGCAGACCAGCTCGCTGAATTCCGCCGGATTTTCAATGCTTTTGCCGCTGATAAGGCAGGCTTCGGCATAGAGAATCTTTGCGTATTTTGCAAGCCTGTCCTTGTCAGACTCAAAAAGAGCTTTGAGCTTTCCGGCAATCGGATGGCTGCGGTTGATTTCAAGTGCAAGCTCTGCCTTTGCTGTGTTTCCGTTCGGCATTGAATTGAGAACCTTTTCCATCTCGAGTGAAAGCATACCCTCACTCGTCAGGCAAACCGGGTGGTCATGGAGCTTGTTTGTGAAGCGGACAACTGAAACCTTGCCGTCAAGCGCGGCCTTGACGGCTTCGAGCATATCGGCAGCTGTTTTGTTTTCGTCTTCGAGAGCCTGCTTTTCTTCCTCGGTGTCAAGGTCAAGCTTGTCTGCACAGATGTTTGTGAAGGTCTTGCCGTCATATTCACGCAGCATCTGAATTGCAAATTCGTCAACGTCATCGGTGCAGTAGAGAACCTCAAAGCCCTTTGATTTGACTGCGTCGGCCTGAGGAAGCATATCAATTTTGTCTGTGGTTTCGCCGCAGGCATAGTAAATTGTTTTCTGCTCTTCTTTCATTCTCGAAACATATTCACCGAGGGTGACAAGCTTTTTTTCGCTCGATGAGTAGAACATTACAAGGTCTTTGAGAACGTCCTTGTGCATTCCGAAGCCGTTGTAGATTCCGAATTTCAGTTGAAGACCGAAAGCCTTGTAGAACTTTTCATAGTCCTCGCGTTTGTTTTTGAGCATTTTTTCAAGCTCGGACTTAATTTTCTTTTCAAGTGCTTTTGCAATGATTTTGAGAATGTGATCCTGTTGAAGCGTTTCGCGGGAGATGTTCAGAGTCAGGTCTGCCGAGTCAACGAGACCTTTGACAAAGCTGAAATGGTCGGGAAGCAGGTCGGCGCATTTGTCCATAATGAGCACGCCGTTTGAATAAAGCTGCAAGCCCTTTTCATATTCCTTTGAATAGTAGTCATAGGAAGCATGAGCCGGAACATAAAGCAGGGCGTCATAGGAAACCTGACCTTCTGTTTTTGAATGAATTGTGAGCAGCGGTTCTTCGTAGTCATAGAATTTTGACTTGTAGAATTCGTCATATTCTTCCTTTGAAATTTCGCTCTTGTTCTTTCTCCAAAGAGGAACCATGCTGTTGAGCTGAGTCGGCTCCGTTACGGTTTCATATTCATCTTCGCTGCCCTCTTTGAGTTTTGAGGTTTCCATATCCATAATAATGGGATAACGGATATAGTCCGAATATTTTGAAACGATGTCCTTGATTGTGTACGGTTCAAGGAATTTGTCGAAGTTTTCGTTTTCGGTGTTATCCTTGATTTTAAGGATAACGGTGGTTCCGGCTTCTTCTTTTTCGCATGGAGTTACCGTATATCCGTCAGCACCGCTCGATTTCCAGCGGAAAGCTTCGCTTGCGCCGTGGGGACGGCTTTCAACGGTAACTTCGTCGCTGACCATGAATGCCGAATAAAAGCCAACGCCGAACTGTCCGATAATTTCAACGCCCTTGTCTTTTTCCGCAGCGCTCTTGAAGTCAAGCGAGCCGCTTTTTGCAATTGTGCCAAGGTTGCTTTCAAGCTCTTTGGCGTCCATTCCGCAGCCGTTGTCGGAAATTCTGAGCGTTCTTGCTTCCTTGTCAATTACAATCGTAATTTTGTAATCGTCTCTTGAAAGCCCGGAATCAGAGTCGGAAAGAGAGTTGTAATAAAGCTTATCAAGGGCGTCGCTTGCGTTTGAAATAAGCTCACGAAGGAAGATTTCCTTGTTTGTATAGATCGAATTGATCATCATGTCAAGCAGCTTTTTTGACTCCGCCTTGAATTGTTTTTTTGCCATTTGAAATCAGCTCCTGTATGTAAATATGATATACAAAAATAGTTTTAGCACTCTCTGCCTCCGAGTGCTAAAACTATTATAGCCGATATATTCTATTTGTCAAGTGAAAAGCAAAGATTTTTTACAGACGTTTATTTCAGGGAAAACAAAAACGGATCGGAACGCCGAAGCGCCCGACCCGCATTTTCAGCTTGATAAGACTTACGCAAGCTCTGCGAAGTACTTGATAGTGCGAACCATCTGGCTGGTGTAGCTGTTTTCGTTGTCATACCATGCAACAACCTGAACTTCATAGAGGCCGTTTCCGAGGTCAACAACCATGGTCTGAGTGGCGTCAAAGAGTGAACCGTATCTCATACCGATTACATCGGAGGAAACGATGGGATCTTCGTTGTAGCCGAAGGATTCGCTTGCAGCGGCCTTCATAGCAGCGTTGATTCCGTCAACGGTAACGTTTTCGCCCTTAACAACAGCGGTAAGGATTGTGGTTGAACCGGTGGGAACGGGAACTCTCTGAGCAGAACCGATAAGCTTGCCGTCAAGCTCCGGAATAACAAGACCGATTGCTTTTGCAGCGCCGGTTGAGTTGGGAACGATGTTTGCAGCGCCTGCTCTTGCTCTTCTGAGGTCGCCCTTTCTGTGCGGACCGTCAAGGATCATCTGGTCGCCGGTGTAAGCGTGGATAGTTGACATGATACCGCTCTGAACGGGAGCATAATCGTTGAGAGCCTTTGCCATCGGAGCAAGGCAGTTGGTGGTGCAGGAAGCAGCGGAGATGATCTGATCATCAGCGGTAAGAGTATCGTTGTTTACTGAGAAAACGATGGTTTTGAGGTCTTTACCTGCGGGAGCGGAGATAACAACCTTTTTTGCGCCGGCATTGATGTGAGCCATGCTCTTTTCCTTTGAGCAATAGAAACCGGTGCATTCAA
>JAEDIL010000010.1 GCA_016292455.1 Clostridiaceae bacterium | reverse complement strand
TACTATGTATCGAGACAGAAATCAAGTAGTTTTGCCGTTAGAAATCGAAAAAATTCTGCGTTGTAAATAGATGTGACCCATTTTTAGTAAAAAATAAAGTCAAAGTATAGTACAATGATTTTTGGAAGCCTTTGGAGTGGAGCGTAGCGGAACGGAAAAGGCTTCCAAAAATCGGCGGTCACGCTGCCAGCCTCTCTTTGAGAAGCTGAACAGGACTTTTTCTTCCGAGGGTTCGCATAGTTTTGTTATTGCTCCAATCAAGATGTTTTGCTAATTTTTCGTTCAGTTCGTCAACGCTTCGGAATGTTTCCCAATCATAGAAGTATCTTTGATCGTTTCTGTGACTTCGCTCTACTTTTCCGTTATGCCACGGTGTCCTCGGCGGTATCAACTTGTGCTTTATTCCTAATTTTGACAGTGCTTTGTCAAACGGACAGATCTTATCATCGCTGATAAATTTATAGGTGAATTCCGTTCCGTTATCTGTCTGGATTGTTTTTATCTTGAACGGAAATGCTTTTATCACCATTTTAAGAAACTTTACTGAATTTTCGGGCGTGTGTTCTTCAAAGCCATACACAAACCTCATTCTGGTACATTCATCTATTGCTGTCCATTGATACAAATGCTTTCCGTCCCTTAAAACCTTGCCTCTCAGGCAGTTGAACGGCACTTCTTTAACATCTATTTGTACCTTTTCTCCCGGCTCAAGCAGTTCCGGATACCGTCTTTGCACACGGCTTTTCTTTTTGGGCTTCTTTTGCTCTTTTAAACCTAATCTTTTGGCTGCATATACCATTCCTGAAAAGCTGCGTGTATATCCTTTACGCAGCAAATCGCTGTATACGCCGTCCCATCCATAACGGGCATAGCACTTTTTGAATGAATTTTTAATTTGTTTTTCTTCTTTTGGCGTGTGTCTGTTTGGGTGGCTGTGCGGTCTATGGGACTTTTCTAACATTGACTGCCATGTTCCGTCATATTTCTTGCACCAACGCTTCAATGTTGACAAACTTACTCCATATTTCCTACTTGTATAGCTTTTTCCGTTTTTTATTGCTTGCTTAACTATCTCTTGCTTTTTTCTTGCTTCTTGTGTTAAAATGTTCATGAGAAGTACTTCTTTCTTGGTTAATGTTTTGTGGTGAATCCATTATACCATATTTTGAAGTTACTTCTCTTTTTTATTGGGTCACATCATTTTAACACATACATTTTTTCGTTTCTCTCTTGGTTTTTTTGCGCGTTTTTCCGTCTTTTTCTTCGGCTTTGTCTGCGCCGGCGAAGAGACTTTCTTTTCCTGCTTTGGAGCAGACTCTTTTCGCGCTTTGATTCTCGTTTTCATACCGGTAAAACCTCTGCCTGCCGCAATCTTCAGAAAGGCGAATGCTTTTTCGGCAAGACGAATCGGAACAACAAGAGGCTTTACAAGAACTGAAAGGGTTTTCCTCAGAACCGCAGCAAAAAAGCCGAACGCCTTTTTCACAGCTTTTCCGACCGTCAGAAAAAACACAGCAGCGCCCAGAGCAGCGGCAAGAATCAGGTTCAGCCGTATTTTTCCGTCTGCATAGGTCAGAAGAAAAACAAACATCAGAATCGTTGCCAGAACCGAAAAAACTACGTCCTGCACAATTACGGCGGCTTTCCTGCTGCTGAAAAGCTCACGGACAAACTCAATAAAACGAAAAAGGAAGCCGCTCAGAAAGCCGAACCCTATAAAGAAAAGAAAATTATACAGCTGCCACAGCAACGGTTCAGAATAGCTCATCGGAACATCCTGCCGAAAAAGCCGGTACTTTTCATTTCGCGGTCAACGTAAACAAGAGAAACTATGTTTCCCTCAACGGTCAGCTCACCGTTTTCAATGTTCAGCTTGTTGATATGCAGCTTCGTTCCGCCGACAGTAAGCTCCCCTGCCGAGGTATAGGCAGTGACAGAGGTTTCGTCAAAAGAATCAACATCTGTAACACCGGTCATTTTAAGCTTGTTTCTGTCTTCAAGAATCAGGTTATGCGGTCCGGCGTTCATTATTTCGTCCTGCATAAAACAGCCTCCCCTTTTCATCAGCTCAATAAAGCCTATGAAAAGGAGAGGTTAAATATGTGTCCGCAGTGCCGGATTATGATACTATCTCATACATTGCCGAAGCGTTTTCCTTGGTTGCGTGCTCGTTTACCGCAAGAACCTTTGCGCAGATCCGGTTTTCGCCCATCTGAATTTCAATCATATCTCCGACCTTGACGTCGTATGACGCACGGGCAACCTTTCCGTTGACGGAAACATGCTTTGCGTCGCAGACCTCATTGGCAACCGTGCGCCTCTTGATAAGGCGCGAAACCTTTAAATACTTATCAAGTCTCATATATTCACCAAAAGCCGTAAACTGCCGCGCTGTAATGCATAAAAAACTGTTTTCCGCGCCGAAGCAGTGCCAAAGCAACGCGCCGGCTGGAAAAGCATTTTCAACCGGGAACAAATAAAAGCTATAATTTACAGTAAAAAAAGGACTATCGGATTTTCCGTAAATTATAGCTTAAATATTCTGATTCTGCTTTTTGTTCTGCGCCGAAAGCGGCAGTCTCCAAAGCTGATTATTTTACAGCGTTTTTAAGAGCTGCGCCTGCCTTGAACGAGGGAACCTTTGCAGCAGCAATTTCAACAGCCTCACCTGTTCTGGGGTTGTGACCGGTTCTTGCGGCTCTTTCCTTAACCTCAAAAGTACCGAAACCGATAAGCTGAACCTTTTCGCCCTTGACAAGTGCTTCTTCAACTGCGCCGAAAACAGCGGCAACAGCCTTTTCTGCGTCTTTCTTCGAAATTTCTGCCTTCGCTGCAACAGCAGCAACCAATTCGGTTTTATTCATTTTTGTGTCCTCCAAAAATATATTTTCCATAAGTTCGCGAAAAATCTTTCCGTATCGCGCCTTAATTGGATTCAAGAGATTTTTTTGCCTCAATCCAGAGCCTGTCCAGCTCGTCAATCGGCGTGTTTTTCATGTCGATATTTCTTTCTTTTGCAAGCTGCTCAACAATGAGATACCTTTTCAGGAACTTATTGCTTGCCTTTGTGAGAGCCTCTTCACTGTCTACGCCGAGAAAACGCGCAACATTGACCGCAGAAAAAAGCACGTCTCCGAACTCATCTTCAACAGCGGCAAAATCTGCGCTTTCGCGTGCTTCTTCAAGCTCTCTGATTTCACCTTTGAGTGTGTCAAGCGCTCCGTCAATATCGTCCCAGTCAAAGCCAGCTTTTTTCGCCTTGCTTTGAAGCTTCTGCGCCCTCATAAGAGCCGGAAGCTCAATCGGAACGGCACGCATTGAGTCGCCCTGGCTTTTTTGTCCCTTCGTTTTGCGCTTGATTTCGTCCCATTTTACCAGCACCTCCTGCGGTGTGTCGGCGCTTTCAGAGGCGAAAACATGGGGATGGCGTTCGATGAGCTTTTTGCAAATTCCGTCACAGACGGCGCTTATATCAAAGCTTCCGGATTCGCGCTCAATTTCGGCGTGAAAAACAACTTGAAGCAAAACGTCGCCGAGTTCCTCGCACAAGAGAGTCTTATCGTTTTTATTGATTGCTTCAATGACCTCATACGTCTCTTCAATAAAGGAGCTTCTGATGCTCTCGTGCGTCTGTTCACGATCCCACGGACAGCCGCCCGGTTCACGCAAAATGCGCATGATTTCGCAAAGGTCATCAAAGCCGTATTCAGACTTAAAACTAAAATCTTTCATAAAACTACCTCAGCATACAACGCCGAAAAGCACAACGATGTGCGGAAACAGATTATCAGACGGCTAGCCTATTTTACCCTAATAATCCGAATTTTGCAAGTGCTTTTGCAATTTTTTCACCTTTCGGAAGCATTTCAACGTCATCTTTTGCAATTCCCTTGATAAGCAGAAGTGTTGCGGCATAGAACACACCGCCGACGCAGACAGAAACAAGAGTTGAAAAACGCGGAGAAATTCCGAGCTTGTCGGCAAGAACAATATAGCTGAAATATGCCGCAACGCCGCAGGCAGCAGCAGCCACAAACGGTTTTATAAAAACGGAAAGCACGTTGATTTTAATTTTTGTCACGCGGATAAGGGCAACAAAGTTGATTGAAAGCATAATGATATAGCAAACAATTGTGCTCCACACAGCTCCGTTGATGTTGATTTTCGGGTTGCCGATGAGGAAAAAGTTGAGGATAATTTTGACAAGGGAACCGATTGCAACCGATTTGAGCGGAACGTCAAGCCTGCCGACCGCCTGAAGCATATTCGTAATCGGTGAAGCAACGGCAAACATGAAGATTCCAAAGCCGTATACTTTGAGCATCGGTGCGCCGATGGGAATCATGTGGGACTCAGAGTGATAAAGCAGGTCAAGAATCGGCGCCGAAAGAGCCGCAATGCCCAGGCCTGCCGGCAGCGAAATCATCATTGAAACGCGCAGCGTTGAATGAACCGTTTTTCTGACCTCGCGCTTATTTCTTGCTGTCCATGCAGCGGAAAGCATCGGTATTGCGCTGATTCCGAGAGTCATTACAATTGTCGGAATCAGATTCTTGACGTTGAGAACGGAAGCGTGGGTTGCGTAGAGATAATCGGCAATTTTGTCGTCGGTTGTTCCCGCCGCAATGAATGAATCGGAATACATATTCCTGATTACGTCAAGACCGACCTCAACGGCGCGTGAGAGGCGGGTTCTGATCATCGTTGTGTCAATCATATTGCTGATGTTGACGATGAGTGAGCTGAGGGCAACAGGTGCGGCAATTGAAATGATCTGCTTTCTGAGCACGCTGTCCTTTTCCGCCGGCGGAGAATTGACGAGCTCCTCTCTTGTGAAGCCGAAGCCATGCCTTTTGTAATAGATAAAGAGATACAGATAACCGATAAGAGAGCCGAGTGTAACGCCGAGAATGGCAACAGCTGCGGCATACGGATATATCGCCCGGAGCGCTCCCGCTCTGTTACTGACATTCATTCCGAGAACAACGGCAACACCGTCTACGTTGGTTCTCTCATAGTTTTTAATAACGCTGCTGACAAATATCCACGTTGCGGCAAGGCCGAAAACGAGCTTGACCGCCGCTTCAATAACCTGAGAAATGCCGGTGGGAGTCATGTTTTTCAGTCCTTCATAATATCCGCGGAAAGAGGACATCATACAGCAGAAAACTATGCACGGAGAAACCACGAGCATGCTTATGTAGTTTTGCGGCGAGTCAACCATTCTGGAATACGGAACAGCTATTGCGGCAAGCAGAACCGTTCCGAAAAGACCGACAAGGAAGAACAGCTTTCTTGAAACGCCGAAAATTCTTTCGGCGTTCCTTGCTCTGCCGAGCTCAATATTCTGAGAAACAAGTTTTGAAACCGCAATAGGCAGACCTGCCATGGATATTGAATAAATCGGAACATAAATGTCATAAGCTCCGGTGAAATAGGCATAGCCCTCCATACCGATAAGGTTGGTCAGGGGAATCTTATAAACTGCACCGATTATTTTGACAATAACGGTGGCAATTGCAAGAACGCCGGCACCGGTCAGAAGCGATTGTTTTTTTCTCTCAGCCAAGGTGTGTTTCCTCCTGTCCGACAAATTCACGCAAAAGCGAGGACTGCGGAATTTTATCTTTTTCAATTGCAACAAATTGCGAAATCTTTTCGCAAAGCTCCTCTGCCCTTTCGTAATAAGGACTTTTCTGTTCAATATGCGCAAGCAGCGGCAGCGCCAAAGTCTTCAGAACGCACATTTCATAGCTGTGGAAAGAGTTGATTTTCAGGTCGGCGAGCGAGCTGAACGGAAAAAGGTATCGGTCCTCACCCATTCTTACGCCGTTCCACAAATAGAATGTGTAATCAACCTTTGAATTTCTGAAAAGGTAATCGCGCACCATCCTGCGAACAAAACGGATGTCCCTTTTTGAAAGAAAAACCGAACCGCCGCTCATCACCCTTGAAGAAACGCTGACATAAAGCTTTGAAAGCTTTTCCCTGTCAAGCGAATCGGTTATCACGGGGTTGAGCGCGTGCAGCCCCTCGATGATTACAAGCTCATCTTTGCCGAGCGTCAGATGAAAGCGCTCTTCCTCTCGCCTTTGCCTGACAAACGAAAAACGCGGAAGGAACGCTTCTCCCTTTTCGGTGATGTCCGAAAGACACCTGATAATCTCCTCAATATCCAACGATTCAACGGTTTCAAAATCGGGAGTGCCGTCCTCAAAGTAAAGCTTTTTATCCTGATTGAGGTAAAAATCATCAAGCGAAATCACCTTTGCAGCCCTGCCGTTCTTTTCAAGTTCCTCTGAAAGAAGCGCAGCGGTTGTTGTTTTTCCCGAGGAGCTGGGACCTGCAAGCATGATTACGCGCTTTTCACTGTCTGCGCAGACCGTTTGCGCTGCCCGGCGAACCTGAGACTGAAAGAACTCTTCGCTCAGAGAAATCAGCCTTTCGGGAGAAAGGCTCGCCATTTCGTTGATGTCACTGATATTATTATACTCGCTCGTTTGACTCACCACCTGATACATAAAATTCTGAGGTATATCACCTGTATTCTTCCGTTTCACGCTCAGAGTCTGCCGTCATAAAATTCAGCAATATGCCTTTTCCTTTCAAGCAGCTCATCGAAGCGGTCAATATATTCATACGGGTATTTGAAGTTAAAAATTCGTTCAATGTCCTTTGAAACCGGAGAACGCAGCTTTGTCACCGCGCCTGCGCCGCAGGCAAGGACGGTATGACATTCTTCCATCATATAGACGTTATAGCGGCACTCAAAGCCTTTTTTTGCCCAGCCGACATTTTCAAGGTTGCCGAGGCACTTGCTCTGGCGGTACATATAATAAGGCTCATAGCCGTTTTGCGTCAGTTTTTCAAACGCAAGCGAAAGCATCTTCTGCGCTTCAACGGCGCTGCCCTTTTCCTTTTCCTGCGTAACAAGCGTTGAGGAGCGTTTGAGCGCAAGAGTGTGAACGGTGATATTTTCCGGTTCAAAGGAAAGCGTTTTTTCAAGCGTACGTTCAAAGCTTTCAAACGTATCCGTCGGGAGTCCGGCAATGAGATCCATGTTGATGTTTTCAAAACCGTGCTCGCGCGCAAGGAGCATTGCCTGCTGAGTCATATCCGCGCTGTGGCGGCGGCCGATTGCTTCAAGAACGCTGTTGTTGAAGGTCTGCGGATTTATGCTTATCCGTCCTGCGCCGCTTTGCCTGATTACTTCAAGCTTGCGGTCATCAACACTGTCAGGTCTTCCCGCTTCAATAGTATATTCACGAACGCCGGAAATATCAAAGTTTTCACTTATTGCTTCTGTCAGCCTTGCAAGCTCCGGAGCAGGCAGAGCGGTCGGCGTACCGCCGCCGATATATACGCTTTCAAGCCTCAAAGAAAGAGCGCCCGCAATTTTCGCCGTTTCCTCAATTTCTTTGCAAAGAAGCGTGACATACCTCGGAATAAGCTTTTTTGCGCTTTCGTTTGAATGGGAAACAAAGGAGCAATAGCTGCAACGGGTTGGACAGAACGGAATTGAAACATAAAGGCTGTAAGAATTCTTCCTGCTTTCCTCAATAATCGGCTTTTCCTTTTTTGCAACGCAAAGGGCAAGCTGCGTTTTCTCGCTTTTCACAAAAAGCTCTTCTTCAAAATAGCTTTTTGCATTTTCCTCTCCCCATTCATCGCAAAGCGTTGTCATCAGCTTTGCCGGTCTGACGCCGGTGAGTATTCCCCACGGCGGAGTATATCCCGTCAGGCTTTGAAGAAGGCTGAAAAGCAGCTGAGCCGTTTTTCGTTCAAAAAAGCTGTCCTCTGTCTCCTGCGGAAGCTTTTGGGAAAGGGAAAACTCCTTTTCAACGCTTTTCTCACTGCCAAGGCGTGCCGAAACGCAGATTCTTGCGCCGTTCTGCGTTCTTGTCAGCTTTGTTCTGACAAAGCGTTCGCAGTTTTCCGCGTCTTCATGAACGGTTTCAATTTTTTCGTTCGGGCAAAAAACTCTGACAAGGTTTTCCGTTTCGTAATGATAGGTGTTATCAATAATTATCAGTTTCATTTTCGTTCTTCAAATATGGATTCTCTTTTCTTTCTCTTTCAAGCGTTGTGAGCATTCCGTGTCCCGGATAGACCTTTCTGTCCCCGTCAAGAGCGGCAATACGCTTCACACTTCTGATTATCCCGTCATAGCTGCCGTATTTAAAGTCGGTTCTTCCGACAGAGCCGCAAAAGAGCGTATCTCCGCTGAAAACGTGGTTTTCAATCAGGTAGCAGACGCTTCCCTCGCTGTGACCGGGAGTATGCATAACGGTGATGAAGCCGCCTGCAAACGGCAGTCTGTCGCCGTCTTTTACAAGAATATCCGCTTTCTCCGGCAGGTCTTCCGAAACATCCATAGACCGGATAAGCGACCTTTCACTGTTTTCAAAGCAATCCGAGTCATTTTCATGAATAACGATTTTTCCGCCGTATCTCTTCACAACGTCGGAAACACCGAGAATATGGTCAAAATGACCGTGAGTGAGAAGAATATAATCAAGCTCGCCCTCTTTAACATTGAGAAGAAGCCGTTTAAGCGAGCCGTCCCATTTTCCCGGGTCAACAACAAAGCGGCGTCCACTTTCCTCATCGGTAACAAGATAGCAGTTTGTTCCGATAATACCGACAGGATAGCCTTCAATTCTGAGAATCATTGCTTCAACCCCTTTTCCATGTGTCTGTGTCCATAACAATCGTCACAGGACCGTCATTGCAGAGTCTGACAGCCATATCCGCGCCGAAAACGCCGTATTGAACGTCGGTCACACCGTATTTTTCAAGTTCTTTTCCGAAAGCGAGGTAAAGCCTTTCTGCCTCGGACGGCTTTGCGGAAAGAGTGAAAGACGGACGGCGGCCTTTTGCAAGGTCTGCGCAGAGCGTGAACTGCGAAACCAGCAGAACCGCACCGCCGACCTGAGCAAGCGAAAGGTTCATTTTTCCGTTTTCATCGGTGAATATTCTTATCTCTCCGACCTTTCTTGCGAGAAGGCGCATTTCCTCGTCCGTGTCGCCCTCAACAACGCCGAGAAGCACCATGAAGCCTTTTTCAATCTGACCTGTAATTTTCCCGTCAACGGTCACAGAGGCTTGGGTAACTCTTTGAATTACACAACGCATTTTTTCTTTCTCCGTTCAGATGTTAATTTATAAATTCCGCCTTACAGACCCGAACGCTCAACTTCAAGAACACCCTTGATTTTTTTGAGCTTTTCGCCGACGGATCTGAGATGCTCGGCAGAATTGACGGTGATCGTCAGGTATATTGCACTGCGTCCGTCCTTTGTCTCCTTGGTGAAGATTGAATGAATCATAACGTGCTGATTTGCAAGCTGACCGGAAAGGTCTGCAAGCATTCCGACGCGGTTGATGCAGGTTACGCAGAGCGTAACGCGGTAAGAATCGGAAACCTTTGTATCCCAACGGGCATTGACCCAGCGTTCTGGTTCGGCGCAGCGGGAAATGTCCCGCGGAACGTTTGTGCAGCTTCTCGTATGAATTGAAACGCCGTGACCGCGCGTGATAAATCCGATGATTTCATCGCCGGGAAGAGGGTCGCAGCAGCGTGAGAACTTAATCAGACAGTTGTCAATACCCTCAATGAGAATACCCTCCGGAGAACGTACAATCTTTTTCTGCGTAGTTATTTTTTCGGGCTGAGGTTCTTCGCCTTTCTGCTCCTTGACAAGCTTTGCATATTCCTCTTTTATTCTCGGAATCAGCTTGTTGAGTGAAACGCCGCCGTAGCCGATTGCGGCGTAAAGGTCGTCAGCAGAGGTGAGCGCCTGCCTTTGCGCCACTGTGAGCAAAAACTCCTGCAACTGCTTTTCCGGAAGAAAAATATTGTTGCGCTTGAATTCGCGGTCAACTTCTTCCTTTCCGCGGGCAATATTTTCGTCGCGGCATTCCTTTTTGAACCAGCTTTTGATTTTGCTTCTTGCGGAGCTTGTTTTTGCAATTTTGAGCCAGTCGCGGCTCGGACCGCGCGGAGTTGAGGAGGTCAGAATTTCAATAATTTCTCCGTTACCGATCTTGTGGTCAAGCGTGGTTATTCTTCCGTCAACCTTTGCGCCGATCATTCTTGAACCGACAGCCGAATGGATTGCATAAGCGAAGTCAACAATTGAAGAACCCATCGGGAGGCTGATTACATCTCCTTTCGGCGTAAAGGCAAAAACCTCGTCGGGAGTGAAGTCTGTTTTGATGATGCTGACAATTTCTTCAACGTCATCGCTCTCCTTCTGGCTTTCAAGCAGCTGCCTTATCCATGCAAGGCGTTCTTCAAACTTCGCCTTTCCGCCGATTCCGAGCTTATACTTCCAGTGCGCCGCAATTCCGTATTCGGCAGTATGGTGCATTTCCCACGTTCTTATCTGAACTTCAAAGGGAATTCCGTCTTTGCCGATGACCGTTGTGTGCAGC
Source organism: Clostridiaceae bacterium (assembly GCA_016292455.1). Classification (GTDB taxonomy): domain Bacteria; phylum Bacillota; class Clostridia; order Oscillospirales; family Acutalibacteraceae; genus UBA6857. The sequence goes on along the minus strand of JAEDIL010000010.1, from coordinate 19,828 downwards.
GACTGATACATATTCGGCTTCGGGGTGGAAATATAATCCTTGAATCTTCCCGGAATGGGGTTGAACATATCGTGAATTATGCCGAGGCAGTAATAGCACTCAAAAACAGAGTCAACGATAATTCTGACAGCATAAATATCATAGATTTCGTCAATCGTCCTGCCCTGCATATAGGTTTTCCGGTATATTCCGTGAACACTCTTAATTCGTCCGGTAATATGGGCATTCGGAACTTCGGAAAGGACTCTGCCGCTGATTTGCTCCTTGATTGAATCAAGGAACGCCTGCCTCGATTCAACCTGGGATTCAAGTGTTGTCGCAATTTCCTTGTATGCAACAGGGTCAAGGTAGCTGATTGCAAGATCTTCAAGCTCTTCCTTGAACGCTCTGATACCGAGGCGATGCGCAATCGGAGCATAAATTTCAAGCGTTTCGCGCGCTTTGAAACGGCGCTTTTCCTCCGGCATAAAGCGAAGGGTGCGCATATTGTGAATACGGTCAGCGAGCTTGATGATTATTACACGAATATCCTTTGACATTGCAAGGAACATTTTGCGGACGTTTTCGCTCTGCTGCTGCTCCATGAGAAGCAGCTGTTCCTCCTTTGTTGCGTCATCGTTGCTCTGGGTTTTGTTGGTTGTAATCTGACCGAGCTTTGTTACTCCGTCAACAAGCTGTTCAATTGTTTCGCCGAACTTCTGGCAGATTTCCTTGTCCGTTACCGGAGTATCCTCAACAACGTCATGCAAAAGCGCGGCGCAGAGGGAATCGGCGTCCATGCCCATTTCCGCAAGTATCTGCGCAACGGCAACGGGATGAATGATATACGGCTCGCCCGAGCGGCGCTTCTGCTCGCGGTGAGCATTCTCCGCAAAGCGGTATGCAAAAGTTATGCGGTCAATATCCTCCTGTGAAAAGCCGATTGCTTTTATCGTTTCCGAAAGGCGGTCAAAGCCGTCGTTTTCATAATGCTCTGCCGGCTGCACATTCTGAGTCTCGGCAATGCCCGTTTTGTTTTTCTTTTCGTCCATCTCTGACCCTCCTTTCATCAAATCAGACTTTCAAGGTATGCCATCAGCCGGGAATCACTGAGGTTGACCTTTTTTTCGGTATCTCCGAGAACTATGGCGTCGTCCTCTTTTCTGAGCGTGCCAAGCTCGCAGAGAACGTCAATGCTCATCAGAACACGGCAGGCTGAACTGCCGTCATCTCCGAGGCGATAGCAGAGAATATCGGTATCGCCGAAAAATCCGCCGTTCGCTTTAAGAAAGCGATAAACCGACGCAATGAACGTTCGGTCCGGAACGGCAAGGCGCGCGTGCTCGGGGCGCACCTTTTCTTTGCGCCTGAGTTTTTCATAAAGGCGGACGGAGCGAAGGTACTTTTCATCGTCCGTTCCTGCCATACGTATATCTTTTATGTATATGCTGACCCTGGTCTGTCCCATGTATTCGTTTTTCTCGAGTCTGACCGCAAGGTCAACGCGGTCGCCGGGGCGATACGGAAAAGTTTCAAACGGCGTTGAAAACTTCAAAGCGGTAATATTTGCGTTTTCCTTGGTGAGAGTCAGTCTGACATGCTTTCCGCCTTTGAGCGCCTGGACAGAAGCAACGGTCATATCAAACAGACCGAACAGCGGCTGCGGATTTCCCGCGCCGAAGGGCTCCAGACTTTCAATAACCGGCAGAAGCTCCGAAGAAATAAAACGCGGCCTGAGCCGGCAGTCAAGCCGGAGCTCCGCGAACGGCATCTGAACCGTCCTCGCGTATTCATTGATCCTTTCCCTGAACTGCGGAATATCCTTAGCGGCAATTCCGAAACCTGCCGCAAGCGGGTGACCGCCGAAGTGGGCCAGCAGGTCGCTCACGCTGTTGATTGCATCATAAAGCGAAAAGCCTTCAATGCTTCTGCCCGAGCCCTTTGCGTTAACACCGTCGCTCGTAATTACGATGCACGGTCTTGAAAAGCGTTCAACGAACCTCGCGGCAACAATGCCGATTACTCCGCCGTGCCAGCCCTCGCCGTCAAAAACAAGAACGCGGTCAAAGGCTCTCTGCGGCTGCGAAAGGAGCTGAGCCTGCGCCTCACGCGTAATTTTCTGTTCAAGCTCCTGTCTCGCGGCATTGTCTGCATCAATTTCAAGCGCTATTTTTTTTGCGCGCTCCCCGCTCTGGCTGATAAGAAGCTCAAAAGCCTTTTCCGCCCTTTCAAGTCTTCCTGCGGCATTGATCCGCGGAACGAGCGAAAAAGCGACTGAGCTTGCGGAAAGGCTCCTTTCCGCATTGCCGGAAACCTCACGCAAAGCGTTCAGCCCCGGGTTTTCGCCGGAATTGATTTTTTTCACTCCGCGGCGGACAATAGTCCGGTTCTCACCGGTTATCGGAACAATATCGGCTATTGTTCCGACGGCGATAAGGTCGCAGAACATTTCAAGAATATCCTCGCTTTCTCCGTCGGAAAGGGCGCAGATAAGCTTGAATGCAACGCCTACCCCTGCCCAGTCCTCAAAACCGCAGGTGTCGTCCTCACGATGAGGATCGACAACCGCATCGGCTTCCGGAAGGCGCGGACCTACTTTGTGGTGGTCTGTGATAACAAGTCCCATTCCAAGCTGTCTGATATGCTCGGCTTCCTTTATTGCGGAAATGCCGTTGTCAACGGTAACAATCAGGTCAACGCCGTCTTTTCTGAGCGAATCTATTGCCCTGATGTTAAGCCCGTATCCCTCGCTTTCGCGGTCGGGAATATAGCAAACAACGTCCGCGCCGATCATTTCAAAATAGAGGTATAAAAGTGATGAGGCAGTGACTCCGTCCGCGTCATAATCACCGTAAACAGCAATCCTTTCGCCTCGTTCAACGGCGAGCGAAATTCTTTCAACCGCCTTGTCCATGTCCTTGATTGAAAACGGGTTGCAAAGCGGAGCGTCAGGAGCGAAAAAAGCTTCAACCTGCTCTTTTTCTGTAATCCCCCTTGAAACAAGCAAAAGCGCGGCAAAAGGGTCGACGCCGCAGGAAGCGGAAAGAAAACTTGCTTTTTCCTTGTCAAGCTGCGGTACGAGCCATTTTTTTCTTGCCATACACTTTTGCTCCTTTCATAAAAATGGAAATAATATATTATTATATCATAGCTATGCGCCGTTTTCAATGTTTTCGCCAATGAGTCTCAGAAAAGCGGCGCCGTATTTTTTCATTTTATTTGCCGTAACACCGGGAACTGCGAGCATTTCACCTTGCGTTTTCGGTTTCAGCGCAGCCATTGAGCGCAGAGTTGCGTCTGTGAAAACGGTGAAAGCAGGAACGCTCTCCCTTTTTGCAATGAGCTTTTGAAGCGACCTGAGCCGCAGAAGCAGCCTTTCGTCAACCGGGGCAGCATCCGAAGAGCGCTTCCTGACCTCCTCACGCCGTCTTATATGCCGGGAGGAGAACAGCACCGGGTGCGCCTTTTGAGTCAGATGAAGCGCCTTGTTTTCATCCTCACAAAGACAGCCGCAGAAAAGAAGATAGGTTATCAAATCATATATCACACTCTTTGCATCCGAGGAAAGCAGACCGAACGTTGAAAGCTTCTCGTAGCCGCATTCCGTTATATGCTGCGTTTTTTCGCCTTTTAAAACACCGGCAACAACATCAATGCCCTCGCACTCCTTCATCCGTGCAACGCAGGAAAGAATCTTCTGCGCTTCAAGCGTAATGTCAACAGAGCGGATTTCTCCGTTGCAGCGCGAACAGTTTTTGCAACGGCCTTTCAGCTTTTCTCCGAAGTACCGCAGCATATAAGCGCGCAGACATCCTTCCGTTTCGCAGTAATCTATCATTGCGCCCAGCCGTTCAAGGCGCTGCTTTCTCAACCGTTCCGCTTCAAAGCGGGAAAGCTCCTCGTTTTCCTCCGGATGGTCAATAAAATAGCGCTGAATCTGAATATCCTCATGCCCGTAAAGCAAAATGCAATAGGCTTCGCTGCCGTCACGGCCGGCTCTGCCCGCCTCCTGATAATAGCTTTCAAGGTCTCCGGGCATGTTATAGTGAATCACAAAGGAAACATCGCTTTTATCAATTCCCATTCCGAACGCGTTCGTTGCAACAACGATTTTCTTTTCGTCATTTGTAAAAAGCTCCTGATTCATTTTCCGCGTCCGGCGGTAAAGACCGGCATGGTATTTCGTCACGCTGTATACCTCGGCGGAAAGAATGTCAAAAACCTCGTCCGTCTTTTTTCTTGACGAGCAATAGACAATTCCGCTCTTTCCGGAAAAAAGGTCAAGATACCTCCTCAGGGCAACGAGCTTGTTTTTCGGCTTGACAACCTCAAAATAAAGATTCGGGCGGTCAAATCCGAGGACAGAAACGAACGGTTTTCTGAGTTGAAGGAGCCTTTCAATGTCCTTGCGGACTCTGACAGTGGCAGTTGCGGTGAAAGCGCAGACAACCGGTCGCTTTTCAAGCTTTTCAACAAACTGCGCAATATCAAGATAGCTCGGACGGAAATCATGTCCCCATTGGGAAACACAGTGCGCCTCGTCAACGCAGACAATCGAAATTTCCAGCATTGAGCAAAGGTCAGTAAAGCTTTTTGAAAGAATACGCTCAGGAGCAACATAAATAAGCTTATATTCTCCGCGGACAGCGGCACGGTATGCGCAGCGGATTGCCTCGTCCGTCATTGAACGGTTGATGAAAACGGCAGGTATTCCGTTTTGAAGCAAGGCAGTAACCTGATCCTTCATCAGCGAAATGAGCGGAGAAACAACAATTGTAACTCCCGGAAAAATCAGCGCCGGAAGCTGAAAACAAATTGATTTTCCGCCGCCCGTGGGCATGACGCCGAGCGTGTCACGTCCGGAAAGAATACTGTCAATCAGCTCTTCCTGCCCCTCGCGGAAGGTCTTATAGCCGAAAAAGCGTTCGAGTGCGGTGAACTTGTCCATACATCACCTCAGACGAAGAACCTTTTTGAAAGCCAGGCGCGCATGTGCTGACTGCGGTAGCAATAGGCAAGGAAGCAGACAAGAACGGCGCAGGAAATGCAGATGATTGCCCCCACCGGAAAAGCATTTTCAAGTCCGTAGCCGACATCAAGAGCAAGCCCCACCGCAAATGAAATCAGCGCGGCGTCGGCAGTAATGAGCATAAATTTGAGCACCCAGTGGCGCTTTTTCTTTCTGCACCAGTGAATATAGAACAGAACAACAGCCGAAACGGAGAGTATTATCGGCAGTGCAGTCGTAGTATACCATTTGTTTCCCTGATCATGTCCCATTGCAAAGAAAAAGAAAACATAGGCACAGACGGAAAGTGTGTCAAATGCCCACATAAGATACGGTCTCAGTTTTTTGGTGTAAAACGGGAAAACGAACACAACCCAGAGCAAAAGACTGGTTGCGCTCAGATAAAACGACCAGAAGCCCTCCCTGAAAAAGACCGCATTCACAAGAGTACATACAATATTCGGAATGAGCATTACAACAGTAACTATATAAGCGACAAAGCGGCGCTTGACGCGTGCCGGAATGAACGGCATTTCGGAAAACGGAGTGGGTGCCTCCTGCGCCTTTTTCGGCGATTCATTCGGATTGACAACCCGCGTTGAACAAAGGGCGCACTTTTTTGCGCTCCTGTCAAGCTCAACACCGCAGTTCACACAATATGACATTTGTCTTCCTCCTCAGCGGTTACTTTCAATTTTTACATGGACTCCCATTTTGACGAGCCTTGTGAAAAACTCCCGTTCAATGTCGCTCTCGCTGTAACAGTTTGAAAAGGTGAAAGCAACCTTGTCGCCGAGCGTTATCACGCCGCAGCGCGCCCCGTTGAGCTTGCCGGGACCGGTGAAAAACAGATATTTTTCAACGTGCTCCTCCATTTCCGGCGGAATACTCACCGGTCCGAGATTTGAAATGAGAGCGGAGGTTGTCTGTTCTCCCGTCAGAAGAAAAGTCAGCGCAACGGAAAGGTTTTTGATAAACAACGGGAAAAACTTTGCAAATGGATTCTTTTCAATTTTCAGGTTTTGCGTCATCATTGAGTTGACCGTTTTTTCGTTGTTGACCAGCCGCAGCTGAAGCGAAACAAGCTTCACAAGCTCTTCAAAGCTGTATTCTCCCATATCGGGATTCATTTTTACGCGAAGGCACAAAACAAAGTTGCGCAGCGTCTGCGTCGGGAAAAATTTTCTCAGATTCACCGGAATCTGAACGGAAACCTCGCGCTGCTTTTTGCGTTCGGCTTTTTGCTTTCGGTAATGAATATCCATGAGCATTGCGGCAAAAAACTCCGTCAGCGTTGCGCCGTAGCCCGCACAGATTTCATGGAGCTGTTCAAAGGACATTATTCCGACTGTATAGTTGCACAGATGCTTGCCTTCCTTTGTACCGACAGCGTGGTACACCGCCTTGTCGCGGCGGTTATAGGAGGCTTTTGAAGAGGCAAAGCGTGTGTATGCATCAAGCATTTCGTCGCGTGTCGGCTCTTCGGAAAGGTCAAGCACCATTCCTCCGCTCGGGATTTCACAGCCTTTGAGCCTCAGATATTCCGCCGTGAGCGTTGAAACAAAGACCGCGCCTCCGTAACCGTCGGAAAGGGCATGATAAAAATCAACGGCAATCCGGTCTCCGCGGTAAAAGACTCTGAAAAGATAGCCGCCGTTTTCGCGGAATTTCACGCGGTAGCAAATGTTCTTGACATCTTCAAGAATGAGCGGTTCATTGGGATTATGTTCAAAGTAATACCAGAAAAAACCCGGCTTTATCCGGACATCAAAGCACGGCAGCCTCCGGAGAACACGCTGCAATGCTTTTTTCAAAAGTTCCGGCTCAACCTCATGCCTGAGCTGAACGCCGATTCTGAAAACGTTTGACCAGCCGTCGGAGTTCTGCCCGGGAAAAATTTTTGCGGCATTGTCAAGCTTGAACCATTCAAAATTGCCTTTTGACATAAGCAGACAACCTCGTTTAAACAAAGTACTTGAAATTACACTTATCCTGTATTATACAATATGTATGAAAAATTAGCAACCATTTTATTGTTTACATTTTAACTGTTGATTTTAGAATCATTCGGATATACACTGAAAAAAAGTTGGAAATTTTGTCCAGGGAGGCAAAATTTCAAAGAAAGGGAGAAAACAACCATGTCAGCATTTTTTTCCGGCGTTTTTATGAAGATACTCTCGGCGCTTTCTGCGTTCCTGATGTTCTTCCTCAGCCCCGGCGGCGCAATCCGCCAACCACTCATTTCCCGCTCCTGCCCGGCATATTACGGCCAGGCAGCCACAAGCAAACCGCTTGAAAAAATCAATGTGCCGCAGCATCCGCTCCTTGCAAAGGAGGGCACAAACGGAATGCACGGCAATTCCTACAACACCGGAACATACGATTACTCCGGCCCTCTCGGGATCAACCCGGTGGTCAGGTCGCGTTCAATGAACGTTTTCGGCGGACTTGTTGCAACTCTCATGTTTGACAGCAAGGGCAGAATTATGTGCATCAGCGGCAACGTTGTCGGTTTCAGACTTCTTCTGATTGATGCGGATACGCTTGAAATTCTCGCGGAAACAAGACTTCCTCAGCGCGCTTCAACAAGAGAATTTTTCAAGACCTTCAACTTTGACCTCATTTCAAACGACACCTCCGGCGGTGCTTATTGCCACCTCCTTGACGGCGACAGACCTATTATCGGCAACTCCGACAACGTTATTCAGATTTTCCGCGTTGACGAAACCGACGGAAAGTGCGAATGGGTTGTTGAGGAAGAATATGACCTCATGCCGTATCTTCCCGCAGGCTCGTTCATTACCGACGCTGTTCCCGACACAGAGGGCAACATCTGGTTCGTTACCCGTCCGGGCGAAGTCGGCATAATTGAAAAGGACACGAAGCAGGTCAACATCATGAAGCTTGAAAACGAAGAAATTCAGAACAGCTTCGCCGTTGCAAAAGACGGAATGTACATCGTTTCCGACACCGCAATGTATCGCTTTGACCTTGACGAAAACAAAACTCCGTTCTACACCTGGCGTACGGAGTATGACCGCGGAACAACGCTCAAACCCGGCGCAATCAACCAGGGCAGCGGAACAACCCCGACTCTCCTTGACGTTCCCTGCTCCGACGGTACAGTCAAAAAGCTTTGTGCAATCACAGACAATGCCGACGGCAGAGTCAACGTTGTTGTCTATAACAGAGAAACGGGCGAAGCAATTGTTACCCAGCCTGTTTTTGACGAAGGCTATTCCGTCAGCGAGAACAGTCTGATTGCCCACGGACGCTCGTTCATCGTTGAAAACAACTATACCGAAACCGGCTCAGGCTTCCTTGTCAGGAATCCGACAAGCTATCCCGGTGTGACAAGAATTGACATGAACGAGGACTGCACCGGCTGCGAAGTGGTCTGGGAAAGCAAGGAAGCCTCCTGCACCGTTGTTCCCAAGCTTTCCGCAGGCAACGGTCTTGTTTACCTTTACACAAGAGAACAGAACAAGGACATTCCAAAGTCCGCTGTTGCGTGGTACTTCACCGCAATTGACTTTGAAACCGGCGAAACCGTTTACAAGGTCTTTACCGGAACGGGCAGAAACTGGAACAACAGCTACGGACCCATCACAATCGGACCGAACGGCAGCGCCTATGTCGGAGTATTCAACGGCCTGATTTCAATCACGGATTCCGAGTAACCCAGACCGTCGGTTAAGCACAGAATAAAAAACAAAGCTATAATTCACAGAAAGTCATAGAACTGCTTCTCAGCTGTGAATTATAGCTTTTATTCTTTGGTCACGGTTTATTTTTGCCGATACGTGTTTATCTTCGTCTGCTCCCGGGTCCACCGTAATTCGGCATTGAACAAAGGAAGCCTCAGAAGTTCCCTTTGTTCCAGCCCCAATCGGAAAAACCGGAATACTTGACATAGACTCTGTCCGGAGAAAGCGAAAGCTCGTCTGAAAGAATTTCGCAAAGCTTTTCGGTCATTTTTTCCGAAGAGGAAGAGGAAACACTGCCGAGAAGGTCAACGGAAACCATTGCGCAATCCGAGCTGTTGTCACCTTTGAACCACATTTTTCTGTTGTCCTCAATGTTGACCATCAGCCAGCTTTCCGTTTTTCCGGGAAAGCATTCAATAGCTTTTCCGAAAGCGGCTTTGAGGTTTTCGGCTTTGTTTTCGCTGACGGCAGCGGTTGTTTTGAGTTCGATATACGGCATAAGGCGCCTCCTTTTTTCAAGATTACCTTATTATAGTACATTACGTAAAAATTATCAACCGGATGTTTATGTTGATTTTTGTCGGAAAAAGCCCGGACAACAACAAAAAACTGCCGGATCCGGTGCAGTCCGAATCCGACAGCTCATGGTTCAGTTCAGATGTTCGAGTATTTCCGCAGGAGTGTCAACAACCGCCTTTGCGCCGGCCTTCAGCAGCGACTCACGGCTGCGGTAGCCCCAGGTGACGCCAAGCATTTCAAGCCCGGCATTGCGCGCAGTCTGAATGTCAACCTCGCTGTCTCCTACATAAAGCGCTTCCTCTTTGCTTACTCCGAGCTCGGAAAGCGCCCTGAAAACATTCACGGGAGCAGGTTTTCTTTCGCCCTCGCTGTTCACGCCGAAGGCGCAGTCAAGAAGCGGAAAATATTTTTTGCAAAGTCCTTTTACTCCGGCGTCAAGCTTGTTTGAAACAACTGCGGTTTTCACGCCTCTTTCCGAAAGCCCGGCGAGCAGACCGCTTATGCCGTCATAAGGTGCGGTTGTGTCCTCCATGTGTTCAAGATACCTTTTCCGGAAGATCTCAAAACACCTCTTTTCGTCTTTTTCAGACGTGCCCGACGGCACACTGCGGTGAATGAGCACCACAACTCCGTTGCCGATAAATGAGCAGACCTCGTCAACCGTCCTTTCCGGATAGCCGCATTCGCGAAGAGCAAAGTTCACACTTGAAGCAAGGTCGCCGAGTGTGTTGAGCAGCGTTCCGTCAAGGTCAAAAATCACAGCTCTTTTCATGTTATCTGACCGGTCCGGTATGCCAGATGTCGCGCGCATAATCATTGACTGCGCGGTCGGCAGCAAAGCGTCCGGCTCCGGCAATATTTACGAGCGACATGCTGTTCCAGCGTTCTCTGTCTTTCCAGAGAGCGTCAATCTTTTTCTGTGCATTTCTGTAATCGGCAAAGTCGGCAAGAACCATATACGGGTCGTGATGAATGATTGTGTTGCCGATTTCCGGGAACTGCTTTCCTCCGATTCCCTGCTGAATAAACTCAATAACGGCGCGAAGCTCAGGATTATTGTTGAAATAGTTCATCGGAACATAACCGGCGCGTTTGAGGTCGTTGACCTCCGGAGTGGTCATTCCGAAAAGAATCATGTTTTCGTCACCGACCGCTTCGTGTATTTCAACGTTTGCACCGTCGAGAGTGCCGAGCGTGATTGCACCGTTGAGCATAAGCTTCATGTTGCCCGTTCCGCTCGCTTCCGTTCCGGCGAGTGAGATCTGTTCGCTGATGTCGGCGGCAGGCATAAGTCTTTCGGCGGCAGTTACATTGTAGTCCTCAACATAAACAATTTTAAGTCTTCCCCTCACATCCGGGTCATTGTTGACAAGGTCGGCAAGTGCAACAATGAAGTTGATAATCTTCTTTGCCATGAAGTAGCCCGAAGCTGCCTTTGCGCCGAAAATATATGTGTGCGGAACATAATTTCCGTTCGGGTTCGCTTTAATTTCTAGATACTTTGCAACAATCTGGAAAGCATTGAGGTGCTGACGCTTATATTCATGCAGACGCTTGACCTGAACGTCAAAAACCGAGGTCGGATCAAGCTCAATGCCAGTCTGCTTTCTGACAAGAGCGGCAAAGTTTTCCTTGTTATGCAGCTTGACCTTTTCAAGCGCGGAAAGAACGGTACTGTCGTTTTTGAACTCACCGAGCTTTGAAAGCTCTGCGGCGTTGTTGACAAAGCCCTTGCCGATGAGTCCTTCGAGCAGAGCGGTAAGCTCGGGATTCGCCTGGCAGAGCCAACGGCGGTGGGCAATTCCGTTCGTAACATTGGTGAACTTTTCCGGAGTCAGCCTGTAATAGCCGTTGAAAACCGTGTCTTTGAGAATCTGACTGTGGAGAGCGGAAACGCCGTTGACGCTGTGGCAGGAGGCAACGCAGAGGTTTGCCATTCTGACAACACCGCCGGAAATTACCGCAAGCTCCTCAACCTTTCCGGCGTCGTGAGTCGTTTCCCAGATATGGGCGCGGTAGCGGTTATCAATTTCCTTGATAATCTGATAAATACGCGGGAGAAGAGACTGAACAAGACTCTCCGGCCAACATTCAAGCGCTTCTTTCATTACTGTGTGGTTTGTATATGCGCAGGAAGCGGAAACAATTTTCCACGCATCGTCCCAGCCGTACCCACATTCGTCAAGGAGAATCCTCATGAGCTCCGGGATTGAAAGGGTCGGGTGGGTGTCATTGATATGAACGGCATTCTTTTCGGCAAAGTTCTCCATTGTTGAATGATGGCGCAGATGCCTTTTGACAATATCCTGAACCGAAGCGGAAACAAGGAAATACTGCTGTTTGAGACGGAGACTCTTTCCTTCCGGGTGGTTATCGGAGGGATAGAGAATTTTACTGATGACCTCTGCCATGGCAGCCTGCTCCATAGCCTTCATATACTGTCCCTGGTCGAAAAGGCGCATGTCAAGCGACGGTGCCTTTGACTTCCAGAGACGCAGTATACTGTATGCCTTTCCGCCGTTGCCGGAAACAAACATGTCGTAGGGCACTGCGGTGATCTTTGTGTCGCCGCTGAGTTCAACCGAATGATACCGGTTATCCCAACGGTCTGCCACCTGACCGCCGAAGCTGACTTCAACGGCTTCCTCTTCTCGGCAGATGAGCCATGCCTCGCCGCCGGGGAGCCAGAAATCCGGCAATTCAGTCTGCCAGCCGTCAATAAGCTTCTGCTTGAAAATTCCGCATTCATAAAGAATACAGTAGCCCATGCCGTTGTATCCCTGAGTTGCAAGCCCGTCAAGATAGCAGGCGGCAAGACGGCCGAGACCGCCGTTGCCGAGACCTGCGTCCGGCTCGCAATCGTAGAGCTTTTCAAGGCTGATTCCGAAATCTTTGAGCGCCGAAGCGAAGGTCTTTGTCAGACCGAGATTGAAAAGGTTGTTTTTGAGCGAACGTCCCATGAGGAACTCCATGCTGAGATAGTATACTCTCTTTGAATCGGACTGTTCAGCCTTTTTCCGGAACTCGCGTACTCCCTCATGCATAAGGTCGCGGACAATGAGTGCAACAGCCTTATAATACTGCTCGTCGGTCGCCTCCTGAACGCTGACGCCGAAATAATGGGAAAGCTTACCCGAAATCAGTTCTTTTGCTTGTGCTTTATTGAGCGAATATTTCATACAAAACCTCCAAACAAATCAAAAAAGCATTAGAAATTTACTGAATACGTTGTGTATTTTATACTAAAATCAGCAGAAATTCAAGAGGTAACAAAAAGAAAAGACTTCCATATACGGTTTTTATACGGTTTTCCTCCGCTGTTGCCGAAATGCTCAATGCTGCATTTCAAAAATCTCGTTCCAATTGAGATAGTACTCATACTGCTTCATGAGCGTTCTTGCTTTTATGTAGTCATAAGCCTTTTTGTGGAAAAAGTCAAGCTCCTTTGAAGCGGATTTGAGCGCGGCCGCCTTTGCTTTCCGTTCTTCCTTTGTTGTTTCAGGCATAGCGTTCGCCGCGTTATATGCGTCAAGCGTAGGTTCGCTCACGGAATAAAGATCTTCAACCGTATGGCTGAGAAGCTCCCCGGCCTTTTCAATTTCCTTTTTCATCTTCTCGGTTTCGAAGCGGTTCTTTTCCTCAACAACAAGAGTCAGGGCTTTGACTTTTTTTCTGAGCCTGCGCTTTTCTTTTCCTGTTTTTGCAGCAGAAAGCATCTCTCTGTTCTTTTCAAGCTCAGCTTCTGCGAAAGAATAGATTCCCACAACTTCTTCAAGCTGACCTTCGGAAAGGTTGTTCGTTGCGTAATCTTCAAGGGCGGCACGGATTTTCAGAACAGAAATATGCGCTTCATGGTCCTCCTCCGTCAGGTCATACATTGTTACAAACGGAATGAGCGACAGCGCATAGCCGACGATTGTGAGAATAATCATTCCTCGGGAAATCGGTTCGCGAAAGCTCTGATTATAAAGGTCGTTATAGTTTGCAACAAGTCCGTAGTGATTCTGAATAATCACCGTATTGACAAGATATGTTATGCCGATTGTTACGGCGCTGCCAATATAGCCGACAAGCTGTCCCATCATGCCTTCAAGCCTGTGGCCGCTCTTATACTGCTGATAGTCAAGAACGTCCGCATTGATTGCACCGTCGAGCAGAATAGGAAAGGTGTTGAAAAAGCCTCTTATGAAAATGAAAGCGAAAAGCAGCCAGATGCTGCGCAGTGAGAAAAGCATTCCGAAAAGGGCTGCAACCGTTCCGACCGTGTAGAAAATGACAAGATTGCGCTTGCCCATTTTTCTGACAAGAAACGGGAACGCAAGCATTGCCGGGTTCGACGCCATGCTGAGGACGGTGATCAGAATTCCGTTATACACACCCTGCTGTTCATCGGAAAGATTCAAAATATCTTTGATGCCATAGAAGAAATACCACGTTGTAACATTGCCGATGCCGCATTGAAGAAAGACGCACCAGGACTGAATCGACCTTGCCCATTGGTACTTGTTTGTTGCGCCTAGCATAAGCCCTTTGAAAAACGGAACCTTGGGAACATAGTCCTTGGCAACGATTATCCGTTCCTTTGTTCCGAAATAAGTCACAAGACCGATCAAGGCGCCGACAATTCCGAACAACGGAAGAATAATCCGGTAGGCGCCTATATGGTCAAGTCCGCCGAAAAAGCCGCCGATTGCCGGAAACGCAAAGCCGGTGATTGACGGAGCAAGCGAATTGACAAAGGTTGAAAACGTAATTATATCCGCCCGTTCGGTTGAATTCGGGCTCATGACCTGAACGAGCGTTGTATACGCCTGGTCATAAAACGGATTTGTAACCTGAAGCAGCATGTATATTGCAAACAGCGAATACAGCTTTGCCGAATAGCTCATCGTTTCAAAAGGCAGAAAAGCAAAAACCGTGACAAGAAAAGCCGAGGGTACGCCCATATAGAGCAGATACGGTCTGAACTTGCCTTTTGAGGAATGAGTGTTGTCAATAATATATCCGCGCAAGGTGTTGAGAACATAGTTGAACACCATTGCAATAATATTAAGTCTTGTCAGGTCGCCGACTTCAAGATTGAGCGCAGAGCCGGCAAGCAGACTCGTTCCCGAAAGACTGATAGTCCAGACGGTGTTAATCAGAAATTTTGAACCGATTCCGCCGAAGCTGTACGCCGCAATTTCGGAATACGGGACATATCTGCCGTCAGGCGCTGTTTTCCAATGCCGTTTTACCCCTCCGAGAGCATTCTTCACCTTTCCGGCAACGCCGGTTTTTTCATTCATTTTCATCATCTCCTTTTTTTGATTCTAACATATAGCCACCGCCAACATAATTAAAAAAATTAAAAATAAACATATTTTTTATTGATAATTCACAAGAAAATGCCATAAAACGGCAATCGTCAAAGGGTACGTAATAATCTGCATTACCGATATGCAAAATGCGCAATTCCCAAAACGTCTGTTCTCTGCTACAATGTCCTCGACAAGAAGGAAAATAAGTCGAAAGACAAACGCTTGTTGATTTTCAGTTTTTCAAGGAGGAGTTTATATCATGGCACGTTTTACTTTACCGCGCGACCTCTATCACGGAAAAGGAGCTCTTGAAGCGCTCAGATCTTTTGAAGGCAAGCGCGCAATCATCTGCATCGGCGGAGGCTCAATGAAACGTTTCGGCTTTTTGGACAAGGCTGTTGCCTACCTTAAAGAAGCGGGAATGGAAGTTGAAATTTTTGACGGAATCGAGCCCGATCCTTCGGTTGAAACCGTTATGAGAGGTGCAGACGCAATGCTCAGGTTCAAACCGGACTGGATTATTGCAATGGGCGGCGGCTCTCCGATTGACGCGGCAAAGGCAATGTGGATCAAGTATGAATATCCTGACGTCACCTTTGAAGATATGTGCAAGGTTTTCGGTCTTCCGAAATTACGTAAAAAGGCTCATTTCTGCGCAATTTCCTCAACCTCCGGAACAGCAACGGAAGTTACTGCTTTTTCAATTATCACCGATTATTCAAAGGGAATCAAATATCCGATTGCCGACTTTGAAATCACTCCCGACGTTGCAATTGTTGACCCCGATCTTGCAGAAACGATGCCCCAGAAGCTTGTTGCCCACACCGGCATGGACGCAATGACCCATTCAATTGAAGCTTTTGTTTCAACCGCAAACTGCGATTACACCGATCCCCTTGCTCTTTATTCAATCAAAATGATTCAGAATGACCTTGTCGCTTCCTACAACGGAGACATGTCAAAGCGCGACAGCATGCACAACGCTCAGTGCCTTGCAGGAATGGCGTTTTCAAACGCTCTTCTCGGAATTGTTCACTCAATGGCTCACAAGACGGGTGCGGCATTTGACGATTACGGCGCTCACATCATTCACGGTGCGGCAAACGCAATGTATCTGCCCAAGGTCATTGCTTTCAACGCAAAGAATCCGGTTGCAGCAGAGCGCTACGCAAAAATTGCCGATTATATGAACCTCGGCGGTGAGACCACCGAAGAAAAAGTCAGACTCCTTATTGAAGCTCTGCGCAAAATGAACGATGATCTCAACATTCCGCATTGCATCAAGAACTACGGCGCGGACAGCTATCCCACCGAGCAGGGCTTTGTTCCCGAAAATGTTTTCCTTGAAAGACTCCATGACATTGCCGTCAACGCACTGGGCGACGCCTGCACCGGCTCAAATCCGCGTCAGCCGAGCGTTGAGGAAATGGAAAAGCTTCTCAAATGCTGCTACTACGACACCGAGGTTGATTTTTAAACAACTTCCGACAAATTCAGTACCGAAGCTGCTGCCGGAATACGGCAGCAGCTTTTAACAAATAACACCCGACCGAGATACAAACAACATCAGACGTTCATCAAAGGAGACTTGCCGAATGTACAGAATTGCGAAAAAGAAAAAGCTGACCG
The DNA here is from genome assembly GCA_016292455.1 of Clostridiaceae bacterium. Lineage (GTDB taxonomy): Bacteria > Bacillota > Clostridia > Oscillospirales > Acutalibacteraceae > UBA6857. The sequence goes on along the minus strand of JAEDIL010000010.1, from coordinate 3,683 downwards.
CCGCAGTCACGCAAATGGAAATTGAAGCACCGCTCGTTGCAAAAAAGGCGCAGCCCGGCCAATTCATCATTCTGCGCGTTGACGAAAACGGAGAAAGAATTCCTCTGACCATTGCCGGTTTCAACAGAGAAGAGGGAACTGTAAAAATCATCTTTCAGATTGTCGGCTCAACAACAGCCATGCTCGCCGAAAAGGAAGAAGGAGACTTCATTCAGGACTTTGTCGGCCCGCTCGGAGTTGCAACGGAAACAAAAGACCTCAAAAAGGTCTGCGTAATCGGAGGCGGCGTCGGCTGTGCCATTGCGCTTCCGGTTGCCGAAGAGCTGACCGCCTGCGGCGCCTCAGTCACAAGCATAATCGGTTTCAGAAACAGCGAAAACGTTATTCTCCGCGACGAATTCAGCGAAAGCTCGGAGAGGCTCATTCTCATGACCGATGACGGCTCCTGCGCAGAGCGGGGAAACGTTGCCGACGCACTCAGAAAGCTGCTGGAAAACGGAGAAAAGTTTGACCGGATTATTGCAATAGGTCCGCTCATCATGATGAAATCGGTTGTTGCCGCGGCAAAGCCTTACGGCATACCCGTCACGGTTTCAATGAATCCCATTATGATTGACGGAACGGGAATGTGCGGCGGCTGCCGTCTCACACTCATCCAAAACGGAAAAAAGGTGACAAAGTTCGCCTGCGTTGACGGTCCGGACTTTGACGGCTATGAGGTTGATTTTGACGAAGCGATGGCAAGAAGCGGCTCATACCGCAGCTTTGAAAAAAGAGAACGTGAAAAAAACTGCCGCCTTTTCGGCGCCAAGGCAAATTAAGGAGTGATAATAATGGCAATTCAGCCCCAAAAACACACAATGCCTACTCAGTCTCCGGCAATCCGCCAGAAGAACTTCAAAGAGGTTTCACTCGGCTATACGGCAAAAATTGCGGTTGAAGAAGCAGAACGCTGCCTCAACTGCAAAAACAAGCCCTGTGTTGACGGCTGCCCGGTCAATATTGACATTCCGGACTTCATTTCCTGCATCAAAAGAGGAGACTTTGAAGCGGCATACAAGATTATTTCCTGCTCGTCCTCTCTGCCTGCCGTCTGCGGCAGAGTCTGCCCGCAGGAATCGCAATGCGAAATGCATTGTACGCTCGGCGTCAGGTTTGAACCCGTTGCAATCGGCAGACTTGAACGCTTTGTTGCCGACTGGCACAATGAAAACAGCAAAAAAGAACCGGAAAAACCCAAATCAAAAAATATCAGCGTTGCAGTAATCGGCTCCGGACCAGCCGGTCTGACCTGCGCCGGCGACCTTGCAAAAAAAGGCTACAATGTCACCGTTTTTGAGGCTCTCCATTCAGCCGGAGGCGTTCTGGTTTACGGAATACCTGAATTCAGACTTCCCAAAACCATTGTTGAAAAAGAAATTAAGACTCTCAGCTCTCTCGGAGTAAAAATTGAAACCGACGTTGTAATCGGAAAAACGCTCACAATTGACGAGCTGTTTGAAAACGGCTTTGAAGCTGTTTTCGTCGGTTCGGGAGCAGGACTTCCGAAGTTCATGGGAATTGAAGGCGAAGGTTTAAACGGCGTTTACTCCGCAAATGAATTTCTGACAAGAATCAATCTTATGAAAGCGTACAAGCCGGACAGCCATACGCCGATACGCTGCGGAAAAAAGGTGCTTGTCGTCGGCGGCGGCAATGTTGCCATGGACGCCGCGCGATGCGCAAAGCGTCTGGGCGCAAACGTTTCTATTGTATACAGAAGAACCGAAAACGAGCTGCCCGCGAGGAAAGAAGAGATTGAACACGCAAAAGAAGAAGGAATTGAGTTCATTTTCCTCACCTCCCCCACCGAGATACTCGGCGACGAAAACGGCAATGTGACAGGCATGGTCTGCCGGGAAATGATGCTCTCAAAAGCGGAAGACGGCAAAAGATCAAGACCGGTTCCGCTTTATGACAGCGAATTTGTCATTCCTGCCGACTGCGTAATAATGGCCCTCGGAACCTCTCCGAATCCGCTGATCCGTAACACCACACAAGGACTTGAAACCAAAGAATGGGGCGGAATAATTGTCAACGATGACGGAGAAACTTCAAGAAACGGCGTTTATGCCGGCGGCGATGCCGTAACGGGTGCTGCAACCGTTATTCTTGCAATGGGCGCAGGCAAACAGGCGGCCTCGGCAATTGACAGGTATCTCACCGAAAAACATTCGTAAAACAACAAAACCGTGAACTTCCCGGAAAAACGGGCAGGTTCACGGTTTTTATTCTTTGCCTCTCAGTCAATATCGTAAATCTGCTTGAAGCGTCTGTGGTTGATGATGTGAACAAAAACAGAAACCAGAATAACTCCGACGGCAAGTCCGGCGGAAATACGCGCCGTTTCGGTCAGCGCAACATGAAAGGCGGTCATGTCGCTGACAATGAAGTTATACATTGTATAATAAAGCTTTGCCCCCGGAACAAGGGGAATTATTGCGCTTGCCAGAAAAGTGGTAGTCGGCGATTTTGTGAGCCTTGCCATAATTTCGGAATATATTGCACCCACAAGCGCAGGAAAAAGATTCTGAAAAAACTCATGGTTGAAATATCGGACGCAGACAACATAAACAATACAGACAAGTCCGCCGCCGACGGTTGCCCAGATTATGCGCCTCTTGTGCACCCGGAAAAGGAGAGCAAAACCGCAAGCGCCGAAAAAGCCGGAAATAACAACAATTAACGCCTGTTTTAAATCCATACGGCTCAACCTCCGATCAAAAGAATAGGCACTGCAAAGCCGCAGGCGATTGAAAGGGCAATGATCAGCGTTTCAAGAAAACGCATGAGTCCGCTCATCACATCGCCGCAAAGCAGCTCACGCAGGGAGTTTATCAGCATAAGTCCCGGTATAATAAGCATTATGTCGCCTATCATTATCATGTCAGCATTATCAGCAAGACCAAGGCGGACAAAAAGAATTGCAAAAAAGCCGGAAAGCGCAGAGCAGACCGCCGTGAAAAACAGTCGGTTCATACCCTTGGCCTTGATGAACGAATTCATGAGATAAATCATTGTGGCAATCGGAACCGTTGCGAGCGCATCGCGCCACGTGCCTCCGAAAAAGATTGCAAAAGCGGCCGCGGCAAGCGAATTTCCAAGCCATGCAGAAAAACGGAAATTCCGCTCCTCGCCGTTGATTTTTTCAAGCTCTTCCCTTGCAGAAGAAACCGGCGGAACATCCTCACAGATTTTCCTTGAAAGAGCATTGAGCCTTTCAAGCCGTCCGAGGTTGTTTGAATTTGAATATATTCGTCTTGACTGCGTGTAATCGCGTCCGTTTTCGTCAAAAGCGGTTGCCGTCATCATTGAGATGATTGAAAAAACTTCCACCCTTTTCATTCCGTAAGCATAGCACACGCGGATTATTGTTTCCTCAACGCGATTTATCTCCGCTCCGCATTTGACCATGCTCTTGCCAAGATCCATCGCAAGACTGAGCGCCTGCCCGAGTTCAGTTCCGGTTTGCTCCACACCTGATTCCTCATTTCATCTTTCTATATGTATCATGCCGATTATAATACCCGAAGGAGAGCAAAGTCAACCTCTTTTTACCTTTAACGCGCTTTTTCTTCCGATCCGGAGCACTTCATAATCCCTGCGAAAAAACGGGAAGCGAAATGTTGATATATTAGCACAAT
>JAEDIL010000076.1 GCA_016292455.1 Clostridiaceae bacterium | reverse complement strand
TCACATCATTCAGATCCACCGTTGCCGCTTCATAGGCCAGATTCACCGGATGATTCAGGGGCATATTCCAGATGGGGACGCTTTCTAACGAAGAAGTTCGCGTCCGTGTTATTCACGGCGGCGTCGGCGCAATCAATGACTCGGACGTTATGCTTGCCGCCGCTTCAAACGCAATTATTGTCGGCTTCAACGTCCGTCCCGATGCAAACGCTCAGGCAACCGCAGAGCGTGACGGCGTTGAAATGAGAATGTATAGGGTAATTTATGACTGCATGGAAGAGATTGAAGCCGCAATGAAGGGTATGCTTGCACCTAAGTTCCGCGAAGTCACCCTCGGCAAGGTTGAGGTCAGAACGGTTATGAACCTTTCCTCAGCCGGAAAGATTGCCGGCAGCTATGTTCTTGAAGGCAAGATTACAAGGAACGCAAAAATCCGCGTTGTACGCGACGGAATTGTTGTTGCCGAAGATGAAATTGCTTCTCTTCGCCGCTTCAAGGATGACGTCAAGGAAGTTGCAACCGGCTTTGAATGCGGTATCGGTCTGACAAAGTTCAACGACATCAAGGAGGGCGACATTTTTGAAGCCTTTATGATGGAGGAATACAGAGACTGAGCCGGCTCATGAACCGGCGTAGAATTCATTCCGGTCAGTTTCCCTGAAAGAAAGGAAAAAACTATGGCAGGTTTCAGAAAGGACCGTGTGTCCGAAGATATTCGAAGAGAAATCACTGCGCTGATCCGCGAGCTAAAAGATCCGCGAGTGAAAGATAAAATGCTCACCGTTGTGCGAGTTGAGGTCAGCTCAGACGCTTCCTTTGCCAAGGTCTATGTCAGCGACCTTGCAGGCATTGAGGGCGCCAGGGAAGCTGTTGCCGCTCTCACCGCGGCAACTGGTCTTGTCAGGCGCGAGGTGGGTAACCGCCTGCACCTGAGAAAGACGCCCGAAATAAGATTTGTTGCAGACGATTCCGTTGAACAGGGAGTCAGGCTTTTTGAAAAGCTTGAAAAATCGTCTGCCAGAGGTAAAAAAGATGATGATTGATTTTGACCGCGCTGTTTCGCTTCTTCGTGAGAATGATGATTTTATAATTCTCACTCATGCGAATCCGGACGGAGATACTCTCGGCGGCGGTTTTGCGCTGCTTGCGGCGCTCAGAAAGCTCGGAAAAAGGGCAAGAGTGGAGTGCGGAGAGCCGCTCCCGGAAAAATACCGCTTCCTTGAAATTGAAGGCGATGAATTTGAAGGCGGCTTTGTTGTTTCCGTTGACATTGCGGACACCAGGCTGCTGAGCGATACTGTACGCGAAAAATACGGCGAAAGAATTGACCTTGCCGTTGACCACCACTCAACCAATCGCCTCTATGCAAAGGAGACCTATCTTGAAGGAGATTCCGCCGCGGTATGCGAGGTTGTGTATCTTCTGATTAAGGCGCTCGGAGCGGTAATTGACGGAGAAATTGCAACGAGACTTTATACCGGCTGTTCAACTGACACCGGCTGTTTCCGCTATTCAAACGTTACGCCGCGCACGCATACGATTGCCGCTGAGCTGATTGAGGCGGGCGCACGCCATGCTGAGGTCAATGTGCTCATGTTTGAAACAAAAAAGCCCGGCTTTCTGAAATTGCAGAGTCTTTGCCTTTCCGGAATGGAATTGCATTTTTCCGGAAAAGTCAGTGTGTTCAGAATTACGAGAGAGATGCTTGCCGGTTGCTCCTGCGGCGACGAGGACTGCGACGCAATTGTTGCGCTTTCAAGGCAGATTGAGGGCGTTCTGGTCGGTGTGACGTTCAAGGAAAGGACCGACGGCTCAATAAAGGTCTCTTTGCGTACACATGAGGGCGCGGACGCGGCAAAAATCTGCTCTGCTTTCGGCGGCGGCGGTCACCTCAGGGCGGCAGGCTGTCAGTTTGAATGTCCGTTTGAAGAAGCGAAAAAACAGGTTCTGGCAGAACTTGAAAAATATATCTGAGGAGAAAAGCGTGGACGGATTTGTTTTTGTTGATAAGCCCGAAGGCATTTCCTCGTTTGTTCTTGCCGCAAAGGTCAGACGGATTTTCGGGGAGAAAAAGTCGGGGCATACCGGAACGCTTGACCCGATGGCTACCGGAGTGATGGTTATTGCTCTTTCCGGCGCAACAAGGTTCATAGAGCTTCTGCCGGATAAGGACAAGGCATATAAGGCAGATTTCCTGCTCGGCACCCGGACTGATACGCTTGATATTTCAGGCTCTGTGCTTTCAAAAAGCAAGGTTAATGTGTCAAAGGCAGAGGTGGAAAAGGTTCTTCGCGGCTTTGTCGGCGAAACGCAACAGCTTCCGCCCATGTACTCCGCGCTGAAAAAGGACGGAGTGCGCCTTTATGAGCTTGCAAGGCGCGGTGAAAGTGTTGAGCGCGAAAAAAGGAAGATAACTATTTCTGAGCTGACGCTTCTTTCCTATGACGAGAGCAGCTTTTCAGGCGAGCTTTGCGCCGATTGTTCCGCGGGCACATATATACGCTCGCTGATTTCCGACATCGGAGAAGCGCTCTCCTGCGGCGCGGTGATGACTGCGCTGAGGAGGACGAGAGCAAACGGCGTTCCGATTGAAAAATGCAGAACTCTTTCTCAGCTTGAAAAGCTCAGGGAAAGCGGCAGACTCAGTGAGGCGGTTACGCCGGTTGAAGATTTTCTTCCGTTTGAACATCTGCCGGTTACCGAAAAGCAGGCGAAGCGTTTTTCAAACGGCGGCGGGCTTTCGCTCGAACGACTCAGAAAGCTTTGCCCCGGCAGGCTGTACTGCGTGCTCTCCCCACAGGGAGAGTTTCTCGGAGTGGGACTTGCAGACGAGGAAAAGGGAATTCTCGCTCCGCGCAAAATCATGAGTAAAAACTCATAGCGTTTATAATTACCGGTTATTTCTTGCTTCAACGCAGTTTGGGGGTTACGTCTTGTTCAGTATTGAAAAGGAGATTTCCGGCGGCTGTATTGTTGCCCTCGGCACCTTTGACGGTTTGCACCTCGGACACAGAGCTGTTCTGGAAAAGGCTGTTTCCGAGGGAGAAAAGCGGGGCCTTGTTCCGATTGCGCTCATTTTTGATGAGCACCCGAAAAAGCTCATTTGCAAAAAAGCGCCGCCTGAATTGGTGACGGAGGAAGAAAAGCAAAAGCTTCTTCACAAAATGGGGCTTTCGCTTGTTACCGCTTCGTTTTCAGAGCTTCACAACATGACGGCAAGAGATTTTCTGATGAAGATTTGCAATGAGCTCGGTGTCCGTGCAATTTCATGCGGCTACAACTACCGCTTCGGAAAAGGCGCGCTTGGCAACACCGATTTGCTCAGAGAGGAATGTGAAAAACTTTCGGTTGAGCTTTTTGTCGCTCCTCAGCAGTGCTTTGAGGGCGAGGCAATCAGCTCAACGAGAATACGCGCGATGCTTGAAAACGGAGATATTCGTAGGGCAAACGCGATGCTCGGACGCAGGTTTTCCTATTGCTTTGAGGTTGTCAGCGGCGACCGCCGCGGAAGGCTGCTCGGTTTTCCGACAATCAATCAGTTCTTTCCGGAAAGCTTTGTGCGCCTGCGCCGCGGCGTTTATGCGGCAGAAGCCTTTGCTTCGGGCGCGTGGCACCCGGCGGTTACCAATATCGGCGTCCGTCCGACCGTTGACGGCGAAAGCTTCCGGAGCGAGACTTGCATTTTCGGCTTTTCCGGTGACCTTTACGGTCAGCGTGTTGAAGTGCGGCTCCTTGATTTTCTGCGCGATGAAAAGAAATTTGAAAGCCTTGCTGCTCTTTCGGCCGCCATAAAGCGCGACGGAGAAAGAGCGGTTGAGATATACAGGGAGAAGGAACTTGAAACCAATGAATAAACTTGATATTAAAGCGGTCTTTTTTGATTTTGACGATACGCTTCAAAGCAGAAAAGGCGCATACAGAATATACTGTGAGGGATTTCTCGACAAATACTTTCCCTCGGTTTCAGCAGAGGAAAGAGAAGAAAAGCTCTTTCAGATGGAGGAATATGTTGACGGAGGCTATAAGGAAAGGGAGGTCTATTTTCCCGAGCTTATCGCTCTCTGGAAATGGGAAAACCATCCGCCGCTTCAGGAGCTTTTTGATTCCTTCAACTATGATTACGGAAAGCATGTTGATATGCTCCCCGGGGCTGTTGATGTGCTCAGGACGGTCAAGAAACGCGGCTACATTCTCGGCGCAGTGACAAACGGTGTTTCCTCGCTTCAGAATATGAAGCTTGATACCGCAAAAATACGCTCGCTTTTTGACGTTGTTGTCGTCTCCGGCGATATTGGAATCTATAAGCCGGACAGACGTATTTTTGACGAAGCGGCAAGGCGCGCCGGCGTCAAAAACAGTGAATGCCTTTTTGTCGGCGACCACCCGGTCAATGATATTGAGGGCGCACTCGGCGCGGGAATGAACGCTATCAGAATGAATTACGGAGATTTTAAAGGCAAAGGACTCGGAAAAAAAGGAGTCTTTGCAGAAATTGAAGACATCAGAGACGTTTTGAATTATATCTGAAAGGAGAGGGAAAAATGTTTTGCCCAAACTGCTTTTCGCAAGTGCCGGACGATGTGACAATTTGCCCCTTTTGTAAAGTTGATATTTCAAAAAAGAGATTCAAAGTGAACATACCCGAAGAAAAAATTGAAGATGTATTTTCTTCGCTGCCGGAGAGGAAAGATGAACCCTCAGAAGTGCCGGCGGATACTGCGGCAGACGAACCGGACTTTGAACCCGAAGAAGCCGGACTTTCCGAAGAAGCGGAAGAAACAGAGCCGCATGAGGAAGGCGAGCCTTTGCCCGAGGAAGAGCCTGAGGAAGCCGAAGAAGCAGAAGAAAAGGAAGAAAAGACTCCCGTTTGCCCGAAAGAAAATCCCGACCCTATCCGCGAAAAGAAAGAAAAGCGGGCGAGGGGAGCAGTTGTTGCTCTGACTGTTCTTTGTGCTGTGACGATGGCGGCTCTTACCTATGTCGGGAAGACAACAGACATCTTCAAGGCGTCTTCCGGTCAGGTGAAAACCGTTGCGCTCTCCGGATTTACTCAGGACGAACGCAGCTCTTTTGAAGATTATGCGGTTTTTTTCTCTGCGCTTGCTTCAACGGGCTATAACAGCGGAAAAACCTCTCAGACCGATCTTCTTGAACTAATGAAGCCGGAAAAAGGCAGCGGTCTTTATGCGGCGTTTTTTGAGCCTGAAAGGGTTATTACCGAGGAAGCTGACCCTGCAAAGCGTTTTTCGCAGGAGGACGGAAGCTACCTTTATTGCAAAGCACCGAAAGAAAATGTTCAGAATATCTGTAAAAGTCTCGGAATTGAAGTTCCCGATTACTCAAATACAGAGAAGTTCTATTATTATGACGGCTTTTATTATTTTGCACCGGCTGCGGGGGAAGAGACCTCCGACAAAAAGTGTGACGTCAAGGTTGACTCTTCGAAGCGCACCGAAGACGGAAACTACTATGTTCAATGCACTTTGACTACGTCAGACGGAGAAACGCAGACCGTCTATTGCATTGTTTCGCTTTCAAAGCAGGAGGAAAAGAGCAGCTTTTGTCTTCTTGAACTTTCCGCAAAGGAGCTCTTCGGAGCCGACGGAACAAGAATTCAGAGTGAGGAAAACGGCGGGCTTACCTATGAAATGAAGAAAGAAGTCTTTGAGGCGAAAACAAGCAGCGGTGTTCATTTTGCAGACTATATTCTTGAATATCCGTATTTTACGGGAACAGATGACAACGAAAGCGCAAAGGCGGCGGCAACAACGCTTAACGCTCTCTACGCAGACAAGCTTCTGAAATACAAGGATAACGCCGGAAAGGCAGACAAGCTTTACAGCAGATTCAAGAAAAACGGCGGTTCAAAAGAAGAGCTTCCGCTCTTCACATACACTCATACCGAAGTTACCTATAATGAAAAAGGATATATTTCATTGCTTGAAGAAACCAACGAATATGTACCTGCTCCAAAAGCAGAGGAGCCGACAACTTCGGCTTATGAATACGGAAACGTTTCCGTTGAAAGCGAAGAAACCCCTGTTTTTCCGGTGACAACGTTTGACGGCTACACGCTTGTTGTTGAAAGCTGTGAACTGCTCAAAAAGTCGGATGTTCTCGGCAGTGAGCATCAGGAAATTCAGCAAAAGCTTTATGAAATCTATTACAAGGCGCACCATGAGCCGGATGAAATAACCGGAGAATTCGTGATTCCCGAGGATACCGAGGGTATCGGTCAGCTGATCACCTCCTCGGCATGGTGCTTAAACAGTGATGGCGTTCTGTTCAGCTTCTGCAATTCTCAGGGCATTGCCCAGAATGTTCTTCTTCCGTTTGAAGAAGCTGACGGAGAAAGTAAGTTATAAATAATTTGCGGCAGAACAGAAATGACAAATGTTTTGCCGCTTTTTTATCAGAGAGGAGAAGAAAACATGGAGATTACAAACGCCCGGAGGCGAAAAACAAAGTTTATGACGGAATATCAGAACATGCTTGAACCGTTCCTCATTCCGGTGCTATATAAGAGCTATCCCGGTCTGACAGAGGAGACGGACATAGTCTATGATGAAAGCGGAAAAAGAACAAAGCTGGACATCATTGTTTCAGACAACCCGAAGAACGAAAGCAGACCGCTTTTCATTTACATTCACGGCGGCGGCTGGACCTCGGGACTGAGGAAGGTGCGTAAATATTACTGCCGCTATTGGGCGAGTAACGGCTTTGTCTGTGCAAATATCGGTTATGATTACGGCGTTGACGCGGCTCATCCGGAAAACATAAGGCAGATTTTTAAAGGAATTGAATGTGTTCTTGAAATGGCGGAGTTTTATAATATTGATACTTCGCGCATTGTTCTGGCGGGGGAGTCTGCCGGCGCTCACCTTGCCGCACTGTGTGCCGCTGCTTCGGTTCATAAAGAGCTTTTTGAACTGCTGAAAATCAGTTTCAGGTATAAGAACAGCTTTGACGTGGGCGCCTGCGTTCTGCTCAGCGGAATATATGATCCCATTCGTGCAATGGACACCGGATTCCCCGGACTGAAAGCGATGACCTGCTCTTTCTGCCGTTCGAGCGTTGAAGAACTCCGGAAAAACGCCGATGAGCTTCGCAAAACGCTTGCTCCGTCATATTACGCAGACGAAAAATTTCCGCCGTCATTCATTATCGGTTCCGACAAGGATTTTCTGCTTCCTGAGTCAGAAACGTTCCACAAAGAGCTGACCGCTGCCGGAGCAAAGAACGAATACTTTGTTTGCGGCGGACTTCACGGCGTTCATGCCGGAGCGCTGGCCTGCCACATCGGTCCGGGCAAAAAGGCGGCTGAGCGTGCTCTTTCGTTTGTGAAAGAGGCTTTTTGCCGGAATTGTGCTAATAATTGAGTGATGTCAATTCTTAAATAATTAACGAGATATTAAAGATTTTTCAGACATTGACATTTTAATGCAGATACTGCTATAATGTTAGCGTATATTTAATGTATCGGAGGAATATCAATGAACGTATTTATGATTGGCGGAACCGGTCTTCTCGGCTGCGAGGCTGCAATTCAGCTCATCAAGCACGGCCATAAGGTTACTTCTGTGGCATTGCCGCCGCTTCCCGAAGGAGCACCCATTCCCGAGGAAATGGACATTGTTTTCGGCGACATCAACAAGAAGTCCGATGATGAGATTCTTTCAATGCTCAAAGGTCAGGGTGTTTTCATCTTTGCCGCCGGCGTTGACGAAAGAGTCGAATTTCCCGCTCCCGTAATGGATTATTACTACAAGTACAACATTGCTCCGCTTGAAAGAATTTTCCCGCTTTGCAAAAAGGCGGGCGTAAAGAGAGCTGTTGTTCTCGGCTCCTATTTTGCATACCTTTCAAAGCTTCGACCGGATATGAGACTTCCCGAAAGAAATCCGTATTTCAAGTCGAGACTCATTCAGGAAGAAGTCTGTGAAGCTGCCTGCGATGACAGTTTCAGCTGCGCCGTTCTTGAACTTCCGTACATTTTCGGTACTCAGCCGGGAAGAAAGCCCGTCTGGACCGTTCTTATTGAGCAGATTGCCTTTATGGATAAGTGGCCGTTCACCATGTATCCGAAGGGAGGCACCGCAATGCTTACCTGCCGTCAGGTCGGCGAGGTCATCTGCGGCGCTGCCGAAAGGAAAAAGGCAGGCTTTGAGGCACTCCCCATTGCCATGTACAACATGAAGTGGGACGAGTTCCTTTCAATCGTTTATGACGCAAGAGGAATGGGCAAGGACAGAAAGATTCTCGGTGTTGCTCCCTGGATGATGAAGTTCGGCATGATCAAAAACCTCATCGACTACAAAAAGAGAGGCATTGATTCAGGCATGGATCTCTTTGACCTTCCCGAAATTATGGACATCGACCTGTTCATCAACAATGTCTATTCAAAAGAGCTCGGCGCAACCGAGGACGACATCGTTGACGCAATCTTTGATTCCGTCAGAGTTTCCGTTGCTTCATATGAGGGCACCGTAAAGCTCCTTGAAATGAAAGGCGAATAAAAATAAAATCCGGCTGTGACCACGGAGGTTTTTCCGAAGTCACAGCCGTTTTATTTTTTTCTTTCAGCTTTTTAACCCGTTCGCGGAACCGTTATAAAGCTTCGGGGCAAAGAAAACGCTTTCTGCGTCTTAATGCGACAGCTCCGACAGTATGGCAAATCTGCCATGCGGTTTATTCAGTTTCCACTGTTTTTTCTTTTTCGGCGTTTTTAATGAAAGCGTCGGCAATTTTCTGAGCCTCAACCTCGTCAAATTTTTCG
>JAEDIL010000075.1 GCA_016292455.1 Clostridiaceae bacterium | reverse complement strand
AAGATTCAAAGGCGCGGATACAATCAAAGCGAGCTGCTGGCAGCACAGATTTGTGAAGAGCTATATTTGACGTTTGCTCCGCTTCTTTACAAAGTAAAGGATACTCTGAATCAGCATAACCTTTCAAAAGATGACAGACTGAATAATTTAAAGTCGGCTTTTTCCGTTAATGATGCTTTTGAGCTTGCAGGAAAAACTGTTCTTCTTTGTGATGATATTAAAACAACAGGCACAACGCTGAAAGAATGCTCTGACGTTTTATTCAGAGCCGGTGCAAAAGACGTCTACTGCCTTTGCGCAGCGATAACCGATTATTTTGTGCCTACCGATAAAAAGCTTGGCAAAAACCGATAAAGCATATAAAATCGACTGAGACTGGAGGGTCGTGATGGCCGGATACGATATTGCTGTTGACCTCGGAACCGGAACGATTACTGTTTTCGTTGCCGGAAGAGGTATTGTATATAAGCAGGCAAATGCTGCAACGATTGATAAAAGCACCGGTGAAGTTGTTGCTTTCGGAGACAGTGCTTTTGAAATGATTGAAAGAACGCCGGACACTCTTGAATGTATCTTGCCGATGCGTTCAGGCGCGGTCTCACACTTTAACATTCTCTGCCACATGACCGAAAGAATAATAACCAAAATATGTAAAAACAGTATTTTCAGACCCAATATTATGGTTAACACTCCTGTTGGTCTCACACCGCCTGAAAAAAGAACACTGATTTCAATGCTGTCATCAGGCAGCGCAGGAAGAGTCAGTCTGATTGAAACTCCTGTTGCAGCCGCTCTTGGTGCCGGCTTGAGAATTGATGCTCCGCACGGTGTTATGGTTGTTGACATCGGTGCCGGCACTACTGATATTTCAGTCTTAACCATGAGAACATCGGCATGTTTCAGTACACTGAGATTCGGCGGGAACGATATGAATGACGCAATCTGTCAATATATAAAAAAAGAACGCGGTTATGCCATCGGCATTCATACTTCTGAGAGAATAAAAAGGACTGTCGGTTGTGCGTCCCTTCCCGAAGAAGAACTTGAACTTTCTGTTTCGGGCAAGGAATACGTCACGGGCATCCCCACGCTGTTTTCAGTTACTTCAAGTGAAATATATGATTCTTTGAAAGACTGCATAAGCTTAATTGCATCAGGAATTCTGGATGTTCTTGAAGAAACCCCACCCGAACTTTACTCGGACATTTGCTCAGATGGCATAATGCTTACTGGAGGAGCGGCAAAACTGCGCGGACTTCCGCAGGCACTCAGCGACATGCTGAAAATTCCGGTTGTTCTTTCCCCTGACAGTGAAAACTGTGCTGCAAAAGGAGCCGGAATTGCCTTGAAAAATATCAGGGAATATGAGGACATGGGCTTTGTTTTCAGAATAAAAGAACAAGTCTGATTTCAATGTATTGCTGAAAACCTATGAAAGCTGTGACAACAGAAGCATAATGCTGCTTTTGCTGTCACAGCTTTACTTTTACTGTTATAGCTGTCGCGACCTATATCAGATTTCAATGCAGTTTTTGCCTTTTCCGCTTGTTTTTTCAAAAACCGTAACTGTACCGCGTTCGTCGCAGCTTGCAAGCAGGATTCTGCTGTAATCGGTATAATTCTGGTTTTTTAGTCGGTCTCTAAGCCATTTCTCGTCCTTGCCGATTGCACTCAGACTTTTTTCAATAACCTTTCCGTCAATAATAACGTTTGCAACAAGCGCGTCCTGCGTAACGCTCAGCTTCATATCTTTCGGTGTTGCCGGTCTGTCCTGAGATACCGGCAAAAAGCTGACTCTTCCGTTGGGTTCAAGAATTGCCGTGTCAATCTGTGTTATGTCAAAGTATCCGTTATTACGGCACTTCATAAGAAACTCATTGACGTCAAGTCGTGATTTACGGAAACCCTCGTAGTATAATCTGCCGTTTTTCATAAGAAGAGTCGGATTTCCTATGAACGCTTTTCTCAATGTTATTGACTTATCTGACAGAAATGCAACCAAAATTGTGAATGCTCCGTATATTACCATGGCAATAGAAATCTTGAAGGCATCGCCATCTTCACTCGTTGCAAGTTCGGCTGCAATTGAACCGATGGTTATTCCGTTGATATAATCAAACAGACTGAGTTCAGAGAGCTGACGATAACCGATAATACGTGTTATTACGAACAAAAGAGAAACGGACAGAATTGACGTTAGTATTACCCTTAAATATAACATAGGCACTCCCCTTTTTCTCATAGTCTTTTTATATCAAAGCAAATTATACATTGAATAAAAAGACAAAATCAGAGAACCATATTTCCGGTGGTTAAATGAAAGTAATGTTATGCGTTATTCTCGGTTATACATTCGGCTGTCTGCAAACCTCATATATACTGGTAAAGCGGTTTATGGATACTGATGTCCGCTCCGGCGGTTCAGGAAATGCAGGAACAATGAATACTTTTCTCAATTTCAACAAAACATTGGGTGCAACCGTTCTGTTCAGCGACATGCTCAAAACAATAATTCCATGCATTCTTTCGACGATTATTTTTCCGAATATTGACACCGATATAGTCATTTCCTATTGTTCCCTCGGGGTAATTCTCGGTCATTGCTTTCCGTTTTGGTTGGGTTTTCGCGGCGGAAAGGGCGTTGCAGTTGCAGCCGCGTTCGCATTGACATTGGATTTTCGCGTTTTCTTTGTGTCTGTTATTGTTGCCGGACTGTTCGGACTCATACTTCGCTCGGCAACATACAGCTCATATACTTTTGCGATAATGGTATTTGTCTGTGTTGCAGTTTTCGGATATAGCTCAGCCGTTTTGTTGTGTGTGCTGATTGAGAGCCTGATCATTGTACTGCTTCACCTCAGAAAGAGCAGGAAAGTAAGTCAGGCATAAGAATGCCCCACGGCAGGCAACCGGGCTTGCGGTGGGGCAGTTTTTATTAGGCTTCAAGTATTCCTGAATTAGCTTTATCCATTGATTTAATTATATCATAGACAAAGCGGCAGACAGGCAGGTCAACATTGCATGCTTTTCCCATTTTCAGTGCTTCGCCCATAAACATCTCAATTTCTGTCGGTCTTTTTGAAACAATATCCTGGACCATGCTGCACATTCCGTCCGGTGGATAGCTGTAAAAGAGACTAATGACTTCATCAATGTCAGCTTCCTTCAACGGTACACCGACTTTATTGCCGAGCTGCATAATCTCAATCATTACGCAGCGCATTGCATCACGTGCCTCCGGGATTTTCTGGAACCAGCTGTGCTGACCGCGGAAAATTGCTTCAACTGTATTGCAGGCTGAATTCATCATATACTTTTTCCATATTTGAATATGAATGTCTGTGCTGATTTCTGTTGGAACAACGTGGCCGAACATGTCACACAAATCCTGAAGAGAAGGGTTTACACTTCCATCCTTTTCACCGAAAACTATGTGACCGACGGGTTTGAATTCAACGTTGTTTTCAATCTTTTTTGAGTTCACCTTGCTCATGCTGTATACAACATGACCACGGTCAAGATGCTCCGAGATAATATCCTCGCTCGAAAGACCGTTTATCATGCTTATTACAACCGTATTATTGCCAACCTCAGCGATTATGTCATCCATCGCTTCGTTAAGGCTGTAAAACTTTACGGCAACAACCAACAAGTCAGGTGCTTTCCCGCTTTCACCGGGTGCTTTTACATTCAGATCATAGTGTTTTCCGTTGATTGTTATTCCGCTGCTTTTCAGCCGTTCGGCTCTCTTGCCTTTTGCAATTACCCGAACATCTTCAAATGAAAGAGCTTCCCTTGCTGCGCAAAAGGCAACGCTTCCTTCGGCACCGAGTCCAAGAATACTGACTGTTTTAATTGACATAAATCTATCTACCTGCTCCGCGCAGAAAGCATGCCGTCTTATGCAGTCTCGCGGGAATCTTTCCTTTCAAACCGATTTTCTTTTTTCTGCATCAACAGAAACGCCGCAATGCAAATTATGCTTGAAAGCAGCGAGCCCGCCGCCGAAGCAAGTCCCATCGGCAATAGAGTATCCGGGAACATTTTTGAAGCAAAAAACGCACCGGGAACGCGGGCAATAAGTATTGAAATAACATTATGTATAAATGAAAGCTGCGATTTTCCGCAAGCGCAGAAGTATCCGCTGAAACTGAACTGTATTCCGGCAAATACACAGTCAAAAATGTAGCCGCGCAGATATTTTCCGCCGGAAACGATTACCGCATTATCCTGAGTAAATGCTCCTACTATCTGTTCGGATAACAGCTGAGCAATTATACAGACAACTATTCCGAATCCGACAGAAATCAGACAGGCATATTTCAGGGTCTGAATTGCCCGGTCTTTCTTTCCGGCGCCGATATTTTGTGCGCCGAGGGCGGAAACGGCAGAAAGCATAGAAGACGGTACAAGGAAAACAAAGCAGATTACCTTTTCAACAATGCCGACCGAAGCGGAGTCAGTCAGTCCGCGATTGTTTGCAATTATCGTGATTACAATAAATGCAATCTGAATGAAACCGTCCTGCAAGGCAACCGGTATCCCGATTTTCAAAAGCTTCCCGATAACCGTCCTGTCAGGATTCAGGTCTTTGCGAGAAATAACTATCAACTTTCGTTTCCTGATGACGACAAGTGAAATTGCAACGCTCACAGCCTGAGAAAGCGTTGTCCCGAGCGCTGCACCTACCGGACCCATTTTGAAAGCGCCGATAAACAGGCAGTCAAGACAAATATTTACAAAGCATGCAACCGCAATAAAATACATTGGACTTTTGCTGTCACCCATGCCGCGAAAAACGGAGCTGATTACATTGTACGCAGTGATGAACGGAATTCCGATAAAGCAAACCGTAAGATATGCAATTGTTCCTGAAACAGCCTCATTTGGCGTTGCCATAACACTGACTATCGGTTTTACAAGGAATAGCAGGATAACCGTAAAAACCACCGAAACGAGCGAAAAGAGTGATACTGTGTTTCCGACAGTTGACGATACGCTTCTTCTATCGTTTGCACCGATTGCCCTGCCGATGCAAACTGTTGTACCCATTGCAAGACCGACAAGCATAACCGTGAGCATATGCATGACCTGACTGCCTATTGAAACGGCAGTTGTTGCGGCAACCTGAGTTTCAAATCTGCCGATAATGTATAAATCAGCCATTCCGTAAAGCGTCTGCAAAAAATACGACAGCAAATACGGCAAAGAAAAGAAAACTATGTTTTTAAAAACACTGCCGGTTGTGAGATTTTTCATCGTGACCTCCTCTTTTCCATCGATTATAAGTCAAAAGTCGTAGTTTATTTATCACTACATCTCAGGCATAGTCAATTCAAAGTACTTAAATTAACAAAGCATGAATACAGGCAATCAACCTCATGAATGAGCAGAAACAACGCAGTCGGCACCAGCCGACTGCGAATTATTATTTGATTCTGAGGCTTTTTAAATAATCCTTTTGTTCGTCCGTAATGCGATAGCTTTCAACAGCCTTTTGAATGGTTTTGTTGTGAACCCAGACGGAAAGCCGCCGTTCCTCAATAAACTTTACGGAAGAGTCATACTGTTTTGCGAGAGCGGTTGCAAAATACCACGCCTGCATCATTTTTATATAGTACTCGTCGCTCATAACACCGGAAACAAGCGAAAGATACTCCGGTTCAAAGTCACCGTCGAGGTAATGGGACATCAGCATTCCAATTGCAAAACGGACAGTATATGTGTCGCCGGCACTCAGCCATTGTCTGATTCTTTCAAGAAGAAGAATTTTGTTCTTCGCAAAGCACTTTGGTGAAAAGGAATCGCACACAGCCCAATTGTTTATGTATGGAAGAAAGCGTTCAGTTTCGGCAACGGCAGTATCAAAGTCTTTAATCTGTTCAATGATTGCTGCATGAACAAAGTTTTCCTCATGATACTTATGCGGTAAAGAATTAACGAAACCCTCATAGCCGCCGGCGCGCACAAGGCTTTTTGCAAGCTTGCGCATGTCCGGTGTTCTGACACCTATAACGCTGTCCCTGTCAATGGTCGGAATAAGCTTGCAGGTGAATTCCTTATACTTGTCGTCCTTGTGGTCAAAAAGCTGTTCAATCAGTTTTTCTTCAAAGCTATCCATATTAAAGCTTCATTGCAACATCCCATGCTCCCCAGATTACTGTGCGAAGGTTGCCGACCTTGTTCGCGTCACCGATGACATGGATGTTCTTTCCTTCAACAACAAGCGGAGTCGGAATGTAACCGACAGAGAGGATAACACTGTCGCCTTCGATTTTAAAGGTTTTACCGTTCTTGTCCGTTGCCATAATTCCGTCAGGAAGAACCTCGGCAAGCTTGGTTTCAAGGTGAACCGGAACTTTATTCGTTTTGAAAAAGTCGCGAAGGAAGCTTGAATTGGCAAGGCATACGCCCTTGACAGCAACGAGGTCATCTTTCATTTCAACTATGACAGGCTTCTTGCCGTGAAGATAAAGGTCATAAGCAATTTCGCAGCCGGTAAGTCCGCCGCCGACAATGACCACTCTTTCGCCAACCTGCTTTTCGCCAAGGAGAAATTCTGTGGCGTCCATGGCAAGTTCGGCACCTTTGACGGGAATCTTACGGGCTTTCGAACCGGTTGCAATAATAATCTCGTCAGCACCGAGAGAGTTGACGTCTTTAACTTCTGTATTCAGTTTGACGGTAATCGGAAGCTTGGCAATTTCACGCTTGAACCATTCGATAAGCTCGCGGTCCTTTTCCTTGTATGACGGAGCAGCTGCGGCGATGAAAATTCCGCCGAGTTTGTCGGTTTTTTCATATATTGTTACGTTGTGACCCCGCAAAGCAAGAACTCTTGCAGCTTCCATACCGCCGATTCCTCCGCCGATAACGGCAATGTTCTTCTTTCTTGCGGCAGGAACAATTTTATACTTTTTGCTCTGCATTGTTTCCGGATTAAGAGCGCAACGGGCCATGTGAGCGGAGTCTCCGAAGTCCTGGTCATTCGCATGACCTTTATAGTGAGCCATATTGAAACATCCGTTGTGGCAGCAGATGCAGGGAAGAATCTCTTCAAGCTTTCCGCTCATAAGTTTGGTTATCCATGCCGGGTCAGCAAGGAACTGACGGGCAACACCCATTGCATCAATTTTTCCTTCCTCAATTGCCTTTGCAGCCACCTCAGGTTCCATTCTTCCGGCACAGACAACGGGTATGTCCACAAACTTTCGGATATGGGCAACATCATCAAGATTGCAGTTAAGCGGCATATACGCCGGCGGATGAGCCCAATACCATGCATCATAAGTACCGTTATCAGCGTCAAGCATATCATAACCGGCGTCCTGAAGATACTTTACAGCTTTTTCGCTTTCTTCCATATCTCTGCCAATTTCAACATATCCTTCTTCACCGGGCAGTGCGCCGTAGCAGAAGTCCTTTGTTTTTGAAAGAACCGAGTAACGCAGTGATACAGGATAATCAGTACCGCAGACAGACTTGATTCTTCTGACAATTTCAACCGGGAAACGATAACGGTTTTCAAAAGAGCCGCCATATTCGTCGGTACGTTTATTGGTATATTTCATTGTAAACTGGTCAATAAGATAACCTTCGTGGACAGCGTGAATTTCAACGCCGTCAACACCGGCTTCCTTGCACAAAGCGGCGGTTTTTGCGAAAGCATCAACCATTTCCTCAATTTCATTTTTGCTCAATGCACGGCAGGTTACGCCCTCTGCCCAGCGTGAGGGAAGCTCACTCGGACTTGCACAAAGGTAACCCAGGTCCAAAACAGGCTTCATAAGAGTGCGCAGCGGAGTGTTGTAAAGCTTTGCAAGCTGATCTGTGATTGCAAAGGAGCGGCCGAATCCGGCGGTCAGCTGAACAAAAAGCTTTGCTCCCGTTTTATGAAGCTCATCCATGAAAACCTTGAGCTCCCTGAACATTTTCTTGTTCTGATAAAGCCAGCGGTTGCCGATTGTGTCTTTCAACGGAGCAATTCCGGGAATAATAAGACCAACGTTATTTTTTGCCCTTTCAAGAAAGAAATTGGCAGCTTCCTTATCAAAGTGGTTAGGTTCCATCCAGCCGAAAAGCGAGGTGCCGCCCATGGGACAA
This sequence comes from Clostridiaceae bacterium, assembly GCA_016292455.1. Classification (GTDB taxonomy): domain Bacteria; phylum Bacillota; class Clostridia; order Oscillospirales; family Acutalibacteraceae; genus UBA6857. The sequence goes on along the minus strand of JAEDIL010000075.1, from coordinate 727 downwards.
AGAACGATTCTGTTTTTAATTTCAACGTTACCTATCTTCCACGGGGTGAACAACGAAGAATACTCTGAATTCATTATACTTTCTCCTCTCTGAAAATACGCTCCATGCTCTGTCAATTATATTCTATCAAAGTGGCAATGTCAATCAGTTTTTCCGACATCGGTCGAAAATTAAAGAAAAATACCGGCGCAAAAGCTTTGCACCAGTATCTCACTGTAATTATCAATGTCTTGTGTCATCATCGAAACACTCACAGAAACGGCAGGCAAACGATGGTTCTTCACCATCCTTATACAGATGACTTATGTCCCCGAAAGAAAGTATTCTGAAACTGGCAATTCCCTTCTCTCTTTCTTCGGAAACAAGCGTTGTAACCGAGCTGGGCAGCGCGGCAAAATTATGCCACAGCGGCATGGGACTGACAGAAATCAAGTGACTGATTATAACACATTCAACGGCAAAATGGCAGAAAAATACAATAGTGTCATGATTCGGTCTGACAGCTTCAAACAGACGACCGTTATGTTTGTATCCGTGAAAAGAAAGCAACTCATCAAGACCTTTGCAGACCTTTTCATATTCCTCTTTGACATTAGTACCAATCATCATAGGTTCTTCCAGCCATTTGTCTGTATAAAACCCGTCATGAACAGTCCATGCACCCGGTAGTCTGTCCCAGCAGACATCCTTTTCACCGTTTTCAGAAATTCTTCCTTCGAACTCGCGA
>JAEDIL010000074.1 GCA_016292455.1 Clostridiaceae bacterium | reverse complement strand
ATTTTTTCTTTCATTTTAACCACCTTCAAATAAGGTTCTTTCTGATGTTGACAACAAAGTCCTGAACATTGGTAACAACACCGGTGACGCTGAGACTTCCCCTGTCTTTCAGCTTGTTGACGGCAAACTCGGAAACATCAACGACATAGAAGTATACCGGGCGGACAACGCCTTCAACCATCTGATAGCAGGGCGTCATGTTTCCCGTTGCAATTGTGTGGAGCTGAGTTGCAAGCGCAATAACGGTAGTTGCCTCGCAGGTATGCTCCCTCATCGCGTTCTGTGCGTCATAGACATTTCCGATAACGTCCGGAAGCGGGCCGTCGTCGCGGATTGAGCCGGCAAGCACAAACGGAACATTGTTCCTCACAAGTGCGCTCATTATTCCGGTTCTGACATTGTTCTTTTCAATGTACTGCTTCACTCCTCCCGCCTTTCTGACAAGGTTGATGAGGTGAAGATGATTATAGTGTCCGTTAAACGTGACCTCTTTTGAATATATATCCTGACCGAGAGCAGTGTGGAAACGGTCTGCCTCCATGTCATGAGTTGCAAGGGCGTTGCCGGCAAAAAGAGCATGGCAGTAGCCTGCGTCAATAAGGTCCGCCATTGCCTTGCGTGAGTCCTTGTCAAAAGCGCAGGCAGGACCGAGCACCCAGACAATTTTTCCGTGCTCCCTGTCATGACGCAGAATTTCATAAAGGCGGTCATAATCCCTTGAATATGACGTTTCACGCGACTGACCCTGACGAAAAGCAAAGCTTTGATTATCAGCAGCTGCTTCATTCTCTTCGTGAAAACCGTCGCAATGAACAAAAACGCCGTTCGAGCCGTCATCGGTGCGACCGACAACAACCTCGTCACCCTCTCTGATGTTTCTCATTTCAACAGCATACGGTATTCCGTTGCGAATGACAACAGAGCAGTCCATGCGGCTTTTTGTAATCAGCTTCCATTCACCGCCGATTTTGAAGTATTCCGGAAATATTGTTGTTGCATAAAAATTTTTCGGAATATATCCGTTCCCGGCTTTTTCCGTTGTAACATCAGGAAAACCGGTAAACGGCGGCACAGAAAAGTCCGGAGCGGTGTACTTCGGCATTTTGAACATAGATTTCACCTGCTTAAAAAATGTTATGACTGAATTATATTATCACCGTTCTGCTTTGTCAAGAAAACCGCACCGAAAGAGCAATACATCAGAGGGAAATCATTCTGACAAGTCAGAATTTTTTCTTAAAAACTATTGATTTTCGTCGTTATTATGATAATATAAGAAAACTAAAAAGAAAAAAGCAAGACGGAGGAATATTATGACAAAGCTTCAGCTTCTGGAACTGGAAATTGAAACCGCGGCTTCAACAACCAATCCTCTGCTTGACGAAAGCGGACAGTTCGTCAAGCCCGAAGAGGCAGTCCGTAATTTCAGCACCCTCTGGAAAGAATGGGACATTTTCGGCAAATTCATGGATAAGCTTCCCACGCTGATTATTGCCGTTGTTCTCATTATTATCGGAATATGGCTTTCACGCTTTCTTTCAAAACTTGCAGCCAAGGCTATGAAAGCAAAGGGCGTTGACGCAACGGTATATAGCTTCATTTCAAGAGTTATCTCCGCTGTAATCAAGCTTGTTTTTGTTCTTTCGGCGCTTTCAATGTTCATTAAAATCACCTCTCTGCTTGCCGCCCTGAGCGCCGCCGGCGTTGCCATCGGTCTCGGTCTTCAAGACAGCGTTGCACAAATTGCCAGCGGTGTTCAGATTCTTCTGAGCCGCCCGTTCAAAAACGGCGACTTTGTTGAGGTCAACGGTCTTGCCGGAAATGTTGCGGAAATCCGCTTTATGAACACAATTATCACCACGGCCGACAACAAGCGCATTGTTATTCCCAACTCAGACCTCACAAAGAACAGAATCATCAACTATTCCGCCGAAGAAAACCGCCGCGTTGACCTGAACTTTTCAATAGGCTACGGCGATGACATCGCAAAAGCAAAGACAGTTGTTCTTGAAACCGCAATGGCTCTTCCACAGGTTCTTCATGAGCCGCAGCCTGAGGTTTTCGTAAGCTCGCATGGTTCAAGCTCCGTTGAGCTTGTTGCAAGGCTCTGGTGCAAGAGTGCAGACTATTGGAACGTTTATTTTGCAATGCAGGAAAACGTCAAGCTTGCCTTTGACAAAAACAAGGTCAACATTCCCTTTGAACAGCTTGATGTTCACATTATCAACAACTGAAAAACAGCATATCATGAATTAACCGCACCGTCAGTCAGAGCTTTCTCAACGGTGCGGTGAACATATAACAAACAAAAGGAGGCAAAGACTATGTTCGAAAAACTTGTCCGCCTTTTCATCAAAGACAGCGAAAACACAAAGGACTGCGTTGTACGAGAGAAATACGGCATTCTCGGCGGCAGCGTAGGGGTTGTTGTCAACGTTCTCCTCTCCGCGGCAAAGCTGCTTGTGGGAACACTCAGCCACAGTATTGCAATTACGGGCGACGCGCTCAACAACCTTTCCGACGCGGGCTCCTGCATTGTTACGCTCGTCGGATTCAAAATGGCAAACACAAAACCGGACAAGGAGCATCCCTTCGGTCACGGCAGAATTGAATACATAGCCGCTCTCATCATGGGCTTTTTTGTTGAGTTAATGGGCTTTGAGCTTATCAAAACCTCGGTTGAAAGAATACGTGAGCCGGAAGAGTCGGTCTTTTCCTTTGCTGCGGTTGCCGTTCTTCTCCTTTCAATCGGCGGAAAGCTGTTTCTCGCTTTTTTCAACCGCTATATCGGAAAAAAGATCGACTCCCCCGCAATGACCGCAGCCGTTGCCGACAGCATCAGCGACACCGTTGCAACCTCGGCAACGCTCATTTCGCTGATTCTTTCGCAGTTCACCTCTTTCCCGGTGGACGGAGTTTTCGGAATTGTTGTTGCACTGTTCATCATGTATTCCGGCTTCGGCATACTCAAAGAAACAATCAGCATCATCCTCGGAAAGCCGCCGTCAAAGGAACTTGTTGACGAGCTGATTGAGTTTATCCTTGACCACGAGGATATTATCGGTATCCATGACCTTGTGATTCACTCCTACGGCGCTTCAAGAACCTTTGCTTCCGTCCACGCGGAAGTACCCTCAACGGTTGACATCCTTAAAGCGCACGACACAATTGACCTTATTGAACGTGAAGTTCAAGAACGGTTCGGTCTTTCGCTCGTTGTTCACCTTGACCCCCTCGTTGTCAATGACAAAAGAGTTAATGAGCTGCAAAAGCTTGTTAAGGCGAGCTGCTGCGAAATTGACCCGGCGCTTCATATACATGATTTCCGCGTTGTTGACGGTCCCACTCATACAAATCTGATTTTTGACCTTGTTGTTCCCTTTGGTTTCAAGTATTCCGAAAAGCAGGTCAAGGAAATGCTCAGCGAGCGGATTCATGAACAGAACAAAAACTTCTACGCCGTAATCACCGCCGAATCAAGCTATATCTGAACCGTATTCGGTTGCCCGTTTTGTCCCGAAAGTATTATCGGGGCAAAGCGGGCATTATTTTATGGATAATATCAACTGAAAAACACTCTCATTTTTATTTTTTGTTGCATAGTGCTAAATTATTTTCTCAGACAAAATTTTATTTTTTATGATAAGTTTCGTCTTTTCCCTTGCTAATCCACACATAAAACAGTACAATTATTGTAATATTTTAAGATGGATGTGTTTTGCTCCGTCTTGAAAAAAAGTGAGATTATACGGGGGTATTTGAAATGTCAGCTTTGTATAAGGATTCAGCGCCGAGCGTTCCCCAGGGCCGTCTCGGCATCATTGCAATGAAAGGCAGCGAAGCTTTCGCTCAGAAAGTCAACGACTATATTGTTGACTGCCGAAAGGACAGAGACTATTGCGGAGTTGAGGAGGAAGATTCTCTTCATTTTAACGGCTATAAAAAGGACTCATATCTTATTGATGTTTCGCTTCCTCGTTTTTCAACGGGAGAAGGCAAGGCAGTTGTTTGCCAGACCATCAGAGGATATGACCTTTTTATTATTTCGGATTGCTTTAATTACCATGAAACCTACCACATGTATGACCTGAGAGACGCCGACGGAAAGCCGCTTGAAGTTCCGATGAGTCCGGATGACCATTTCGCTGACCTCAAACGCGTCATTTCTGCCTGCGCCGGCAAAGCAAGAAGAATCACTGTCATTATGCCGATGCTTTATGAAGGCAGACAGCACAAGCGTTCCGCAAGAGAATCGCTCGACTGCGCTCTCGCGTTGCAGGAGCTTGAAAGCATGGGCGTTTCCAACATTATCACCTTTGACGCTCACGACCCCCGCGTTCAGAATGCAATCAGAATCAGCTTTGAAAGCGTTTCTCCGACCTACCAGATGATCAAGGCTCTTGCAAAAAGCGTTGACAACGACATCAAGTTTGTCCCCGAAAAAACAATGATGATTTCCCCCGATGAGGGCGGAATGAGCCGCTGCGTATATTATTCACAGGTTCTCGGAATTGAGCTCGGAATGTTCTATAAGCGCCGCGACTATTCCAGAATTGTCAACGGCAGAAATCCTATTCTTGCCCACGAATTCCTCGGCGACAATGTTGAAGGAAAGGACGTTATTGTTGTTGATGACATGATTTCAAGCGGCGACAGTATCCTCGACGTTTGCCGCCAGCTTAAAGGACTCAACGCAAGAAGGATTTTTGTTTTCTCCTCCTTCGGTCTTTTCACCTCCGGTCTCGAACGCTTTGACGAGGCATATAATGAAGGTCTTTTCAACAAGATTTTCACAACGAACCTTGTTTACTCCTCGGACGAGCTGCTCAGCAGGGAATGGCACGGCTCCGTTGATATGTCAAAATACTGCGCGTTCATTATTGATACCCTCAATCATGACGAATCGGTCAGCGTTTTCCTTGACCCCGTTCAGAAAATCAATGACTACATGTCAAAATACAACCTTAAATAATCATAACAAACGAATTAAACCGCCGCTTTGTTTCAGGAACGGCGGTTTTGCTTTGCAATGGCAGCTGTACACTTCAAAGGTTAAATTTACATTTTGAAAAAAACGGTTTTTGTGTTGATATGAGAAAAGTGCTGTGATATAATCGTCTCGCGGCGCAAGCCGGAAAGCTGTGAACGGAGGACAATATATGATCAGAAGAATTATTGAAATAGATGAAGAAAAATGCAACGGCTGCGGAGCATGTGCTTCTGCCTGCCACGAGGGTGCAATAGGAATTGTAAACGGAAAAGCAAAGCTTTTGCGCGATGATTACTGCGACGGACTCGGCGATTGTCTGCCCGCATGTCCGACCGGAGCAATCACCTTCACCGAACGCGAAGCCGCGGCGTATGACGAAAAAGCCGTTGCCGAAAACATGAAAATCCGGAGCATGGACAAAGCCTGTTCTCACTATTCCTGCCCCGGAACGAAAACGCGCATTCTTTCAACTAAGCAACCGAAAACCGGCGTCAAGAGTCTGGAAAACAGCTCTCAGCTCGGTCAGTGGCCGTGTCAGATCAAGCTTGTTCCGACAAGCGCACCGTATTTTGACGGTGCAAATCTGCTTGTTGCCGCCGACTGCACCGCCTACGCATATGCAAATATGCACAACGAATTCATGAGCGGAAAGATTACGCTCATCGGCTGTCCGAAGCTTGACAGCGTTGATTACAGTGAAAAGCTGACAGCAATTTTTATGAACAACAACATCAGAAGCGTAACTGTTGTCCGCATGGAGGTTCCATGCTGCAAAGGAATTGAAGCGTCTGTTAAAAAAGCGCTGAAAAACAGCGGAAAGCTGATTCCCCGGCAGATAATTACCGTTTCCGTTGACGGAAAATTGCTTGACAGATAACACTTTTCTTTGAAAAGAAAGCTGTCATATTCGTATTTTGAAAGCAATTTTCTGACTCAAAGCTGATAAAACACGCGGTGTGCGGGAAAACAAAAAAACTGAATACATTGATTACCACATTGAAGGCTATAACCCGCTTTGCAAAAAGTACTCTTCTTTGCATTTGCGGATTACAGCCTTTTTTCTTTGCTTTTAATTCCCTACCGGATTCAACAGTCACTTCGATATTCTGACTGCCTCCGGGACAATATCAAAGCAGTTTTTCTGAATCTTTTGTATTGAGCAAATCCGCCGCCTTGACGTCAAACACAGTTTTGCAGCCGTATTCACCGCGCTGCTGCATTTTGAAGCAAGCCTTTGAAAAAGCAAGCAGAACAGACGCAGTCAGTCGGGGATTTGACGCAGCAGAAAGCGAAAACTCCAATGTGTCAACGCCCTCTTCGGTTTTACGGCAGCCTATCACATGACCCGCGTGAGCCATGCTGTTATGTTCGCGCAAAAATTCGTCAAAACTGATAAAATTGACTTCGGTTTTGTAGCCCTTGAAATATCCGGGCATGCTTTTGATTTCTGATTTCAGCTTTTCCTTGTCAGCCTCAGGCTCTGCAACTATGTAACAAACCCGACGGTGCATTTTTGCCGTGTCGGTTTCACAGAGCTCTCCGCTTTTCGCCCGTTCAAGCGCAGACGGAACCGGCACAGTATACTGACGCGCGGCCAGAACGCCGTCAAGCGACCGCAGCGCTTCGCTGTGACCCTGACTGACGCCTTGCCCCCAGAAGGTGAATGTTTTTCCGCGGGGCATCACTGCACCCATGTAAAGACGCGCAAGAGAAAACAATCCCGGGTCCCAGCCGACGGAAATTATCGCAGTTCTTTCAGCTGTTTTTGCCGCTTTGTCAACCCTTTCCCTGTGCTCCGGAATGAGTGCATGAGTATCAAAAGAGTCAACAACATTGAACAGCGATGCTATGTATGGAGTGGTTCGCGGCAGATCGCTTGCGCTTCCCATACAGTTGAGAACAACATCAATTTTACCTTTGAACTCCTTAATTATCTCAAACGGGTACACAGGCGCATTGTATATTCCGCCGTTTTCATGCTTTCGCCTTGAAAAAACGCCGACGAGCTCAAACTCCTTTTCCTCCCCAATTTCCCTCAGCACCGCTTTTCCCAGATTGCCAAGACCTGCAACTGCAATCTTCATTTTGTCTCCTCACTTTCTGTTAAGTTTTCCGGTATAATGCATCTGCAATACTATATTTTATTACCCTCAGGCGGAAAATATCTGTTATACGCAGCAGAAAAAGGCATTGATTTCCGTTTATAGGATCGATAATGTAAATTTAAAATCGGAGCAGTTCAAAGAGCTGCCCCGATAATCGGATTACGGAAAAGTCACCGACAGAAAACATGATTGCCGATGGTCTTTATCACCGGACGGGCAAGCATGAATGAGTTCGTTGTCTTTTTCGGATTGTAATAATAAATTGCTCCGCCGCTCGGATCCCAGCCGTTGATGCAGTCCTGAGCGGCTTTCCTTGATGTTTCGTTCGGCGCTGTATTCCAGTTGCTGTCCGTCACTGCGGAAAAAGCGCCTTTCTGATAGATCACTCCGGAAACAGTATCGGGAAAAGAAGAATGTCTGACACGGTTCAGCACAACGGCACCGACCGCCACCTGCCCGGTATAGCTTTCTCCCCTCGCCTCCGCTGCAATCAGCTTTGCAAGAAGCGTTATGTCATTTGAGGAATACTTTCCGCCCGAGGAAGATGAGGACGAGCCGAGTCCGAGGTATTTCAGCGTTTTCGATCCCGCAATGCCGTCAACGGTGATTCCGCAGTTGCGCTGAAAAGCCTTGACCGCGTTTTTAGTCTGAACGCCGAAAATTCCGTCAACCGCACCTTTGTAATAACCCAGACTTTTGAGCTTTTGCTGAACGAGTCTGACCTCCTGACCGCGCGAGCCGAGCTTTGAGAGAGTCTGAACTGTCTCGTCCGGATTTTGAACAACAAAAAAGTTGAGCGCCGAAAAAACGGCGAGAATTACAACAAGATTTCTTAAAAATACTTGCAGCTTTTTCTTTGTCATAGGTATTCCGCCTTCCGTTTGTTTTCTTCTTTGTTATTCTTTTCTGATTGCGAACAAATTATTCACACTCCGGAAGCAGCGAGCGGAAATTCACCCGGAAGCAACATATGCCCTTTTTTCTGATGTTTATATTCCAACAAAACGGTGTTATCTGTTTGCAAACCATCAAAGTTGCAAAAATAATTCACAAAATGTTTATATTTTAATTCAAAAAGAGTTGATATATAAAACCATACAGTGTATAATTTTTTCAACATAGTGTCGGAAACAAAATACATTGTGTGATTTTTTCCGTATAAAATATGAGGAGTTTGATGATTATGGCGAGAAAAATGAAAGCACCCCACCCTTTTATTGAAGTACCCGATTTCAAAACCGCACGCGAAATGATTGAATACGGCCACATCAAGGCAGGAGACCAAAAACAGTATGTCTACCTTGAAACACGCACCAAGGAACGCACAAAAACCTTTAACGAGGTCTGGTATGACACTGTCGGTCTCGGGCAGAACCTTTTCATGCGCGGTCTTTCAGGCAAAAAGGTTGCCATTCTCAGCGACAACAGCTATTACTGGATTGTCTGCTTTTATTCAATACTCACCGGAAAATTCACGTCAATTCCCCTTGACGCAAAGCTCATGGACGATGACATCATCGACATTATGAGAAGAAGTCATTGTGATGCTATATATTATTCGGACGATTTCGCAGGAACGGTTGAAAAGCTCAAAAAAGCTGACGGCGTCTGCCTGACGGAATATATAAAAATCAGCGATTTTTACGACCTCATTGAAGCCGGTCACGCCGACATCAAGGCAGGCAACAAATGCTACCTTGACGAGGCACCGCTTCCCGAGGACATTGCTTCAATCGTTTTCACTTCCGGAACAACCGGAAGAAGCAAGGGTGTCATGCTCAGCCACAAAAATATTATGACATCTGCCGTTTCTTCGGCAAGGCTCATTCAGGGTC
>JAEDIL010000073.1 GCA_016292455.1 Clostridiaceae bacterium | reverse complement strand
TTATGCCTGTCAGATACATGGGAAGAGAATGTGAAGTTCCTTTCACAATCGTCAAAAATCCGGTTGATTCAATTTCTTTCACTCCGGCAAAGCCGTTTGTCCTGACAGAGGATGTTGACGGCTATTATGAAGACCATTGGGTATGTGATGAAGAAACCGGTGATGAGTATATTGACGGTCGGTGGTTCTACTACTATAAGCCGTCAATTTACAGAGAAGGCAATGTTTTCACCGTCAATTACAACGACGAAAGAGGTTCGGTTGATTATACGTATGCCTATTGTGAAGACATTGAAGGCTGGGATTTCGTCAGCACCGACGGAACCGTTCTCGGCGAGTATATAACGAGTTCATTTATTCAATCGTATGAAAAACCGCTGACGGTGGGAGACCACATTATGCCTATCAGGTACATGGGAAGAGAATGTGCTGTTCCTTTCACAATCGTCAAAAATCCGGTTGATTCAATCTCTTTCACCCCGACAGAGCCGATTGTTCTGATGGAGGGCGTTGACGGCTATTATGAAGACCATTGGGTATGTGATGAAGAAACCGGTGATGAGTATATTGACGGTCAGTGGTTTTGCTACTATCAACCGTCAATATACAGCAAAGGAAATGCTTTCACCGTCAATTACAACGACGAAAGAGGTTCGGTTGATTACACGTATGCCTATTGTGAAGATATTGAATGCTGGGATTTCGTCAGCGCCGACGGAACCGTTCTGACTGAGAATATATTCAATTCATTTAATCAATCGTATGAAAACCCGCTGACCGTGGGAGACCACGTTATGACTGTCAAATATATGGGAAGAGAATGTGAAGTTCCTTTCACAATCGTCAAGAACCCGGTCGATTCAGTTTCCGCCTGCTACAAGTATCCGCTTTATGTCGGTTACGATTGCGAACTGGATACCTGCAAAGAACACGATGAATTTTGTTCAAGCAACGAATATGTCAATAGCCACAACATAATTTATACCGTTCGCCTGACCGACGGCAGTGTTTTCTCCGGAAATGAAAAGGAAATCTTTGAAAAATTCAGTGTTTATCCGGAATACCATATCATACTTGATAAAACAGGAATCAACGAGGGCACCGTAACTCTTAGCGGTGTCAGCGGCGTCTTCACCGTAAATGTTGAAGAAACACCGACGCAGGAAACCGATCTGCCCACCTGCTATTTAAACAGCTTTTCGCTGAATTTTGCAATCGAACAGGAGGTTGATTATCAGCTTGTTCTGTTCTCGGATAAAGGTCATTCGCACAGTATTGATGTGATTTCCGTTCCCGATGGGCTCATGCTTGACCAAAACGGTCGTCTGACAGGTACGGTATCCTGCCCCGGCGGCTGGAATGAACTGGAATTTGAAATAAGATGGGACGGCACTTACGCTCATGAGTATTACAGCTGTTCAATATACGCTCATTCCGACTCGGAAGTTGCAGAAATCCCCGATGATGCAGAGCAGATAGGCTATGACAGCTGGGTTCATGTTGATGCTTCTGAAAGCAGTCCGAAGTGGCTTAAATTCAGAGCCTGCGACCGCAGCTTCCGGATAACTTCATACTCTGATGAGCCGAATTCGTCTTCTGCCTGTGGCATGGATTATGAAATCTATACGGCAAACGGATTACCTGTCAGATCCGAAGGCTACGGCGACGGTGACGGCTCCGGTGCAGTCTACAATTTCTGTATCGGTGAGTACTACTACATCAAGGCTACTTGCCCCGGCAGAATAAAGCTTGTTTCACCGGGCTTTGTTCCCTCCTGGGATGAAAACAGCAAAGTTTCCGTTGATAAAAATTGTTCACTTGTTGAAACAAATGTTGAAAAAGCATTTGACGGCGACAGCAATACGCTCTGGAACGTCTACAAAATTGAAGCACCGTATCATGTTGAATCAAAGGACAGTGTTTCATCAGATCGTTTCGCTGCAATGCTCAGAATAGCTTCACCGGTTGATATTCACATGATTTCAGAAGCAACAAGCAGCCATGAAATCCTGAACAAATCTGAGTATAAATATGATCCGAATAACGCCGAAGAGTGCGAAAAAATCGGAGCAAGCACGGAGCAGAACACAATCAAGGATAAGCTTCTGCCCGGAGAAAAGGAATACCGGCTTGACACGGTATACTATCTGATGCCCAAATCCGGCGATTTCGACCTTGTTCAGACCTCTTTCATATATGTTCCTTCCGGATATGTATTGACTGATGACAATGATGTTGGAAGAGTTACAAAGGGCTGCGCTCACAACAAAACAAAGGTTAAAACAGAAAATGAAGTGCCGGCGACCTGCACAAACAGCGGCTCTTATGACGAAGTTACATATTGCTCTGTCTGCAACGCCGAGCTCAGTCGGACAGAAAAAACCTCGCCTGCTCTCGGTCACAAGGAAGAGGTTATTGCTGCCGTTCCGGCAACCTGCACCGAAGAAGGTCTCACGGAGGGCAAGCACTGCTCTGTATGTGATACGGTTCTCAAAGCTCAGGAAGTAATTCCCGCAACCGGTCACACACCTGTGACCGACAAGGCTGTTGCCGCAACCTGCACCGAAGCAGGTCTCACGGAGGGTAAGAAGTGCTCTGTATGTGATGCGGTTCTCAAAGCTCAGGAAGTAATTCCCGCAACCGGTCACACACCTGTAACCGACAAGGCTGTTGCCGCCACCTGCACCGAAACAGGTCTGACAGAGGGCAAGCACTGCTCAGCTTGTGGCGAGATTATGGTCGCTCAGCAGACCGTTGAAAAGAAGTCTCACTCATACGAGACAACCACAACCAAAGCAACCACCACAAAAGACGGCAAAATCGTCACCGCCTGCACGGTATGCAGCAAGGTTTCAAAAACAACACCGATTTACAAAGCTTCCTCAATCAAGCTTTCAAAAACTTCCTACACCTATAACGGTAAAGCGCAGAAGCCGACTGTGACTGTAAAGAACAGCAAAGGCACAACCCTCGAAAACGGAACAGACTATACTGTTTCTTATGCTTCCGGCTGCAAGAACACGGGAAAATATGCCGTTACGGTCACCTTCAAAGGCAATTACACCGGCACAAAGACGCTCTATTTCAACATTCTGCCCTCAAAGACAAGCAAGCTGACCGCAACCCAGACATCAGCTTCAATCAAGGCAACATGGAAAGCAGTCACGGGAGCGGACGGATATAAGGTTACGCTTTATACGTCAAGCGGTAAGGCTGTCAAAACAGTTTATACCACAAAGACATCGGCTGAATTCACAAAGCTTTCAAAGGGCACAACCTATAAGGTCAGAGTAACAGCATATAAAATGATTGACGGAAAGAAAGTTTCTTCAAGCGTTTATACTCAGCTGACAACTGCCACTAAGCCCGGCACCCCGACTCTGAAAGTCACAGCCGGTTCAAAGAAAGCAAGCCTTTCCTGTTTGCTTGTTCCAGGAAAGGCTTGCTTTCTTTGAACCGACTCTGAAAGTCACAGCCGGTTCAAAGAAAGCAAGCCTTTCCTGGAACAAGCAAACAGGAGCCACCGGCTACGTTGTCTATATGTCGACCTCTAAAACCGGCAAGTACAAAAAGATTGCAACAGTAAAAGGCAATTCAAAGGTAAGCTACACCAAGACCGGCCTGACCAAAGGCAAAACAATGTACTTTAAGGTTGCAGCTTACAAAACTGTTGACAGCAAAACGATCACCGGTTCGTTCTCTGCCGTAAAGAGTGCGAAAATCAAATGATTCGCACAGCGCGGAAGCAAAAACCCTTCCGTCGGCAAAGATGACAAGCGCAAACAAAAAACAGGCAGCTGCATCAATCAGCTGCCTGTTTTTTACTCCGGTTGTATTCAAAGTATGTTACATATAAACTGAATTACAATAATCATCGGGTTCGGTTAGTGAAAACCCGGCAGCATATGCCGAGTACTGATAAGGCATATACATAAAAGACTTTTTTTCTGCGCTGAATTTTACTCCGACAGAACAACCGCTCTGCGCCCGGGTACGCAGGGTGGTTGTTCTATGCATCAAAATTAAACTTTTTGATTCTGGCTCTCAACGCAAAAAGCCTGGGAGCAAACGAGCCGAGCGATTGCTTTTTTCCGCCGCGAATGACTGCTGTCACAGAAGCAAAAACGGCTGACTCCATGATTGGACCTTCTGTTGAATTCATTGCGTCGCCGCAAAAGTAATACCCGTCCTTTGTAATTTTGCAGACTCTGTGCATAACCGGCCGACCAAGTCTGTCCTCAAAAAACGCAATGTCCCCTTTTTTCAGAGGAAACGACGGTTTTTCGGCATACACATAGTCCTTTTGGTCTTTGAGAAACGGCGTCATGCTTGAACCTTTCACCGGAATGCAAACTTTGTTTCCGGCGTCAATCAGTTCCCTGACAACCTTGAAATCCATCAGATCTTCATTCCTTTCCTCTGCTCTTCAACCGATTGTTCGCTCAGGTTACATTCCGACCCGAACACTCTCAGCGTGCTCACACAGTCGGCGGCAAAAGCCACTGCCGAACGGTAAAAATGTTGATCCCATGTGTTGATTACGGTGTTTTTCACAAGGCTTCTGATGGCGTCGGCAGGTCTCAGCCGAACCGTTTTGTTGCCGCTGCCTTTTTTCAGAAATACAATGGCTTCAACCGGATACGCTTCGTTGATATAAACCGACGAGGAACCCGCAATCGGCGATCCGCTGGCTATTACGCTTCCGTTTTCAAAATAAAGCAAAGCCTTGTCATGATTGATGATTCTCGCACCGGCATATTTTTCAAACATTTCGGCTCTTGTTGACTTGCCGACTCCGGAAGAGCCCGAAAACAGGACCGCTTTTCCGTCAAGCTCAATAAAAGAGCAATGAAGATAATACATTCCGCAATCAAAAGCGATTCTTTCAAGCCCAACAGTATTCAGCAGGTGCACGGCTTTTGAGAAGTATTCCGCCTGCTTTACGTCATAGCGACACAGACAGCCGTCTTTTTCCCCTGTAATCACAGCCGCCGCCTTGTCTGAGGCAGGCAGAACATAAACACGTTCCTCTTTTCCGTTGTTATTATAAACGCGGACCGAGGAACTTCGAAAAACCGGCTCTCCTGCAAAAGCCGGAAATTCGGTTTCTCCCTTAAAAGTTATTCTGAAAAAGTTTTCGTTCTCCTTGCAGAGAAAAGGCTTTGTCTGCTCCGAGTCGGAAAAATCTCTGTCCGCTTCAAGGCAAACTGTACACCTTCCTACCTGATAGAATTTTGTCATAATTCAAACCGCCCGGATAATATTAAGCTGAATCATTTTTGCAAAAAGCTCTTCCATGTCTTCCTGCGCTGTCTGCGGTGCAACGTCATATTCCTCCGTCATAGCATCAACGAGTTCTTCCATGGTGACCCCGCTTTTCAGCTTGTTCCAGATGAAAGCAACAGTTTCATTAGCCGTTATCACGTTCCGGCAAGCCTCGCCGTCTGATTCAGTAGGAATCAGAATATACTCGTCCGTAATCTGTCTTAAAACATATACGGAGTTGGCTATATACTTTTTCATATCGTCAAGCCGCCCCTTTCAAGCATTTCAGCGGTATAAGCCTTGTAATAGCGGCAGGTGTAGGTGTCGCCGCTACCCGGTTCCCCGTCGGTTTCAAGCATCGCGTAGCACCTTCGGCAAACAAAGCGATATTCACATTTCAGACACCTTTCCGGAAGTATATAGCCGGAGGCGTTCTGTTTTGCAAGCTCCCACGCCTTTTTTAAGCCGACTTCAAAAACATTCGGCTCATTTTTCATGGCTCCCATTCCGCAAAAGCCGAAGCTTCCGTTGCTGTGAACCCAATATGAGCTCGTTCCGGCGTGGCACCACAATCCGTTCTGCGGTAATGGCGCTTCAAGCTTTTTTCCTGCGTCAAAAAGAAGACGGGTGCGCTGAACTTTGTTTTTAATTTCCGCTTCCGTTCGTGTTTTTAAAAAGATGTCAACAGCCGCCTTTGCTGCTTCTTCCGGCGAAAGGCGCTCGCTTTGGCAGTTTTCGGCGGTGTTGAAAATATAGGTTGTCGGTCTGACGGTAACACCCATTTTCTTGGCAAAGCGGAGAATTCCGTCCGTTTCGCCGAGATTGCTTTTGACAACAGTCATATTGATTTTAACATTGAAGCCATTTTCAACGAGCTTACTGATGTTGCGGCTGACAACCGAAAAGCCGTCCGGGACTCCGCATAGTTCCTCATAAACTCTGTCGCTCGTTCCGTAAAGCGTGACGTTGATTCGCGCAGGCATGTGCTTTTTGAAAAGCTTCATGGTGTCCGCATCAATCAGGAAGCCGTTTGTGTTGAGAATCGTCAACATTCCCCTTTTGGCAATGTCTGAATATATTTCAGCGAATTCGGGGTGAACTAACGGCTCGCCGCCGGTCAGCAGTACATAGAAAAGCATCATCTCTTCCGCTTCGTCAAAGAGCCGTTTCCAGCGCGAAAAAGGAATGATGTTTTCCCTCAGCTGACGTTTTGCGCAATTATGGATATAGCACATTTTGCAGTTGAAATTGCAGTCAGCTGTAATTTCAAACGATCCGTTGAGCGGCGTTTTGCTCTCCGCCGCTTTTGAAAGCAGTCGGTTTGTGAGACCGAAATTATTCATCTGTTTACCTCATGAGCTGAAGAAAGTATCGTACGGTCCCTGATAGCAGGAAGCAAGGCAGGAGGAAGAATTGCTGTATGCCACACCGCTGTCAATGGGAGTTGACGGAGAAAGTCCGAGACCGTAGACGAGCTCCTCATATTCGTTCGGAGAAGTTTTTTCAAGGCAGGCGATGGTTCCCCAGCCTACTGATAAAGAGCAAACAAGGGCGTAGTCTGCTTCAACTTCAAGCGGCTCCGCTTCTAGCAGAGGCTTTTTATAAACTTTTTTCATATCAGCGCCCTCCCTTACATGCCGAAAAGATTTCTAAGATATGCGGTTACCGTATTAAAGAACTTGGTGACGCTCTGAACAACGTTGTTGTAAATTTCGCGCTCCTCGTCTCCGGTTCTGTTTCCGAGACCGTCAAGGAAGCTGTCAATATTTCCGATTGCTTCATTTTCGTCACCGGAACCGTTAATCAGGTCAATGAGATTGTTCAGCAGGTTAGTGAAGCCCTCACGGATTCCCCCACCGCCCGTTGATGAGAAAGTACTCGAGCCGGCGTTGACGGCAATCGTTGCGGTCTCGCCGGAAGTACCCGAAGCGTCTGTGTTTTCAAACGCAGTCACGCTGAAATCGGAGTAGCTGTTAAACATCTTTCCGATGTCGGTAAATTTCATATTCGTGCCGGTTTTTCCGGTAATATTTTCCATCATTGTGACATACGGAATTGAAACCGTTGAAAAGCTGTTGCTGAGGGTTACAGGCATCGTTCCGGATTTTGCCGCAACTGTTCTGCCTCTCAGCTTTATACTTCCGTCGAAGCTATAATGCATTGTTCCGTCTGAGTTGACAACAAGAGTCAGCGTTCCGTTCATAAAGTTATTGTTATCGACATAGCCGTTGGTTCCGTTTCTTCCGTAGAACCGGTATTGCATTTCGTATGAACCCGGTGTTGTAAACGGGAGAAGATCATAGAATGCCAACGTGCTTCCCGACGCCTGAACATTGGGTCTCAACGATTCGGAAAACGAACCGATTGTCAGGTCAAACGGAACGAGAGTAAACTCCCTTGAATGGGTGTTGTTAATCGGGTCGGTGCTGAAAGCGTCAACCGGCAGTGTTGAAAAACCGGCAGGCGTTGCGAACTGCGCCGACTGACTTCCGAAAAGAACATCCGTGAAGGTTACTGTTCCGTCTGCGCCGGAGGTCAGTGTTGTTGAACCGATTGTTGCGCTTGCGCCCGCAACCGGGTTGCCGTTCTCGTCTTTGAACGTATAGGTTACGGTTGCTCTTTCGTTTGTTGTGTATTCGGGATCCTTACCTATTGTTACATTGACTCCGGGACCAAAGTTGCCGACGATTGAAGCATTCGAAAGCTCATACGCGGTTAACTCAAAGTCCGTGCCGTTCGGCATAATACGGGTAATATCCGTAAACTTGAAGTTTTTATCGGAATATCCGGAAACCTTTTTCAGCAATTCGACATAGTCAATTGTAATCTTATCATCCGTGTAGCTGACCGCCGTTGTGCTGCCCTGAGAAGAGGTGAAAGCCTTTCCGTTAGTCTTGCCGCTTCCGGTGAACTTATATGAAGCTGAGCCGTCAGTGTTGACAACAACGGTTAATGTGCCGGAAATGCTGCTGTTTTTGTCAAGGTAACCGGAACCGCCCTGTACTCCGTCAAAGGTATAGGAAACAGTATAGGAGCCGGACTCGGTTTCGGTTCTGAAATTGTCAAAGCTTGCTACGGTTGTTGAAAGCTTAACGCTCGGAGAAAGATAGATTGTCGGGTGACTGCCGATTGTCGTGTTGACATGGTAAAGACCGAACCTCTTTGTTTCGCCGAACACAAACTCGGAAACTTCAACCGTTCTGGTCGGTATGACGCTCATATTATCAGGGACTTCAAAATATACCTTATACTTTCCGAGTGAAAGATCGGTGAGCAAAAACTGACCGCTTTCGTCGGTGGTTGCCGAGCCGACGGTATTTCCGAGGGAATCTCTGACAGTGACCTTCACACCGCTGACGGGAAGTCCGTCAGAGTCAATGAAGGAATAATCAATTTTACCCTTGGTTGTCAGAACCTTTGAATATTTAAGGTTTGAAACTGAAAGAATTGAGCCGCCTGAGTTTCCGATAATTACTGTTGCTCTCGAACCGACCGAAGCGGCGGAAATGTCATATTTATAATACATTGCCGTATTTGAAGAAATCTGAGTCGCCGCCTCGGAAACATCGTTTCCGTCAATCGAAATGCTCATCGTGCTGCTGCCCGAAAGAGCCTTCGCTTCAACTGCAAACAGCAGGTCTGCAAGTTCTGAGTTTGCAACATTGAAAACAAGCGACTGACCGGGAGAAAGGTAAACCTCATTGTTCGGACCGATGCCGA
>JAEDIL010000072.1 GCA_016292455.1 Clostridiaceae bacterium | reverse complement strand
CAAAAGGCGCTTGAAATCCGACAGGGTTCCTGCGCGGCTTTTGCACAATCTGACGAAAAATCTGACTGCGTAATCTGTACATCAGATTTAATCAGAGTTTCCCTAATTTCAGACCGTTTCGGTCCGTCAGGAGCTTTATTTGCCGACGCAAAATGAAGAGAATACTTCATCAATAACGGCGTCGCCTGCTTTTTCGCCTTTCAGTTCAAGCAAAAAGCCGATTGCGTCGTCAATGCAGACATTTACAGCGTCAAGCGTTATTCCGCTTTCCAGCGTCCGGCGTGCGCGGCGGACGGCAGAAAGGGCGCTTTCTGCGTTTTTGCGCTGGCGTTCGGTTGAAAGAATCGCCTGCGAGGTATCAAGCTCTTTTGTGCAAAGCAATCGCTCTGCCTTTTCTTCAAGCTGTGCAAGTCCGTCGCCGTCCAGCGCGCAAAGAGCGGCATGAACGGGAAAAAGCTTTTTGAGCCTTGCTTCATCGGCAACTGTGGGCAGGTCGTTTTTGTTGAGTACTGCAATGACGCGCTTCCCCTTGCAAAGCGTAATGATTTCTTCGTCCTCCGGACCAAGCGGGCGGGAAAGGTCAAAAACCGCAAAAACAAGTCCCGCGCGTTCAAGCCGCGCTTTTGCCCTTTCAACGCCCAGCTGTTCAACCTCGTCTCCGGTGCTGCGGATTCCTGCGGTGTCCGCAAGGCGAAGAACAAGAGCGCCGAGATTTACCGTTCCCTCAACAATATCCCTTGTTGTACCTTCAATTCCGGTAACAATTGATTTTTCATATCCGGAAAGCAGATTCATTAGCGCAGATTTTCCGACATTCGGTTTGCCGATTATTGCCGTTTCAACGCCTCTTGTTACGGCGGTTCCGGCGTCAAAGCGGTCAAGCAGGGAGGAGAGAGACGATTCAACCTCGCAAAGCATTTTTGAAAGAACGGGTTCTTGCAGCTCCTCAATTTCATCGTCGGGGTAATCGACCCAGGCGGAAAGCTGAGCCGAAGCCGAAATCAGCCGCCCGGAAAGCGCGTCAATTTTTTTGCTCAGCGCTCCTTCAAGAGCGGAAAGCGAGGCTTTTGCTCCCTGTTCGTTTTGTGCATTGATAAGCTCCATGACCGCTTCCGCCTCTGTCAGGTCAAGTTTTCCGTTCAGAAAAGCGCGCCTTGTGAATTCGCCCGGGCCGGCGGGTACCGCTCCGCAGGAGAATACCGCACGAAGTACCTTTTTAAGAACGAACAGACCGCCGTGGCAGGAAAGCTCAACAACATTTTCACCCGTATAGCTTTTCGGCGCGCGAAAAACAAGGGCAACGCATTCGTCAAGCCGTTCGCCCTCATAAACAACAAAGCCGTGTGCCGCGCGGTAGCCTTCAAGCTCCGTCAGGCGGCGTTTCCCGGTCGGCTCAAAAACTCTGTCGGCAATTGTAACTGCGTCCTCGCCGGAAATGCGGATAATGCCGATTGAGCCGGTATTCTGCGGCGTTGAAATTGCCGCAACGGTTGAAGCCATACTGCTCACCCCTTTTTGAGATACTACACGATTATACAACTCATTTGATTTAAAAGCAAGCCGCACGGAAAACTGAGCGGCTTATTTTTGAAAAACCGCTTGCCGCAAAAATTCCGTCGGCGCCGAAAAGCTGAATTTTTCCCTCTTTTTGGTCAATCATAAATTAAAAAGGAGGATTTTTTCATGAAACAGCCTGTCAGAACAATATACATCCGCGTCATCAGCTTTCTTTCTTTCCTGAGCCTTATTCTTGCCGTATCAACGATAATCTTCGCTGTCCGCGCAGAAAAATATAAAGCGAGCGTTCTTGTTTCAAACGAGCGCGCCGTGAGTGAGTTTTGCGAAAATCTTGACGCAATCACCGCTGACCTGCAAAAAAGCATGTTCTGTTCAAGCGGAAAAATGCTTTCTTCTCTCGGCACAGAGCTTTACAAAAGCGCGGCGGCGGCAAAGGTAGGATTGGGACAGCTGACGGAAAAGGAGTTTGAAAGCGGAGGAATTTATAAATTTCTTTCCCAGGTAGGCGATTATACCCTTGCGCTTGAAAAAAAGGTTGCAGACGGAAAAACACTCTCCGAAGCTGACCGCAGGGCGCTTTCCTCGCTTTTTGAATATTCAAAAAGTCTTTCCGATTCAATGGACTCCCTGCTTTCCGGAACGTATGACAGCACGGTTCTTTTTGAAAAATCCGCTTCAAATCTTCCCTCGGAAAACGACGGGGCGTCCTATTTTTCCGACGGCATGAACGACACTGAGCAGTCGCTTGCGGACTATCCGACGCTCATTTATGACGGACCGTTTGCGGACAGCGTTCTCAACAGGGAAGCGCTCTTTGTCCGTGGAAAACGTCAGCTGACTCAGGAGGAAGCAAAGTCAAAAGCGGCAAAGCTGCTTTCCTGCCGCGAAAGCGAGCTTCATACCGACAGCGCCGAAGCCGGCGCGCTTGAACTTTACTGCTTTTCAAAGGGTGAAAAGGCGGTTGCGGTTACAAAAAGCGGCGGCTATCTGTGCTATATGACGAACCCCGATCATTCGCTTGAAGCCGCGCTTGACGAAGCTCAGGCGGCGGCAAGGGCAAAGGAGTTCCTTGAAAAAAACGGTTATCCGAACATGACTGAAAGCTATTACAGCACCTATGACGGTGTGTGCACCGTGAATTTTGCTTATAAAAACGACGGAGTTATTTTTTACGCTGACCTGATTAAGGTTTCGGTTGCCCTTGACAGCGGAAGGGTTGTTGCAGCGGACGCCAGGGGATTTCTTTCAAACCATTGTCAGCGAAGCCTGCCGCAAATCAAGGTCACTTCCGAGGAAGCAAAGAAAAAGCTTGCCCCCTCGCTTGTTGTGAAAAACACCGCCCTTGCGCTTATTCCCTGCAAGGACGGAAAGGAAAGGCTTTGCTACGAATTTCACGTTGCCGGCAAAAATCAGCAGGAAGCGCTGGTCTATATTGACACACAGACCGCAGAAGAGGCGGACATTCTCCTTCTGCTGTATTCTGACGGCGGTGTGTTGACAAGGTGATGGCTTTTTGCCGCTCTCTTTCGGGTATGAACGGGGGCGGCTTTTTGGTTGTTCTGAGTCTGTTCGCCTTGACAAAGGAATATAATGCGGGTATAATACATAAATTGTTAGCACGCTAACAATTAGCAGCCTAACAAAATTCGGGAAGGAGGCTCTCTTGTGGAAAGGAACAAATATATTTTCTTTGAAATGAACCGTTGCGCGCGGCTTATCAAGCGGCACATTGACAATGATCCCGAAGCCGCACGAAGTAACGTTGAAAAGCTCACCGGCGCGCATGGCTGGGCAATCGGCTTTTTTTATCACAACCGCGACAGAGACGTTTTTCAGCGCGACTTTGAAAAGGAATGTAATGTCCGCCGTTCAAGCGCAACGCAGATGCTCAAACGAATGGAAAAAAAAGGAATGATAAAGCGCGTCGGCGTTGATTATGACGCAAGGCTCAAAAAAATTGTTCTGACCGAAAGGGCAGTTGAAATTCAGAAAACGATTGACGAAAAATTTGCCGAGCTCGAAGAACGGCTCAAAGAGGGAATCAGCGAGGAAGAGCTTCGGACGTTTTTTACCGTTCTCTCAAAAATCAGAAAAAATATCGGGGAGGAGGACACCGATGATTAAGCGTCTTTCAAAATCAATCCGCGAATACAAAAAGGCATCGCTTCTGGCGCCGTTTTTTGTTGCGCTTGAAGTTGTTATGGAGGTTATTATTCCGTATTATATGGGAAAAATGCTCGATTACGGCGTAAACCTCAAAGACATGAATTACATTGTCAGAACCGGCATAATGCTTGCCGTTTTCTGCATTATGTCGCTCGTTTTCGGCGCGCTTGCGGGAAAATATGCAGCCTTCGCTTCGGCAGGCTTTTCAAAAAATCTGCGCCATGATATGTTCCATAATGTCCAGTCCTTCTCGTTTTCCAACATCGACAAATTCTCCGTTTCAAGCCTTGTCACAAGACTCACGACGGACGTTACGAATTTGCAGAACGCATATCAGATGATTATCCGCATTGCAATCCGTTCGCCGCTGATGATCGTTTTCTCTCTTGTTATGGCAATCAGGGTAAGTGCGCGCCTTTCGCTTGTTTTCCTTGCGGTACTGCCGCTTCTTGCATTTGGTCTTTTTTACATTGTAACTCATGCGTTTCCGATTTTTCAGCGTGTTTTCAAAACCTATGACAAACTCAACACAATT
Organism: Clostridiaceae bacterium; assembly: GCA_016292455.1. GTDB lineage: Bacteria > Bacillota > Clostridia > Oscillospirales > Acutalibacteraceae > UBA6857. The sequence continues at coordinate 4,883 of JAEDIL010000072.1, read as the reverse complement.
GTTTCGGAAAATCTCCATTCAATCCGCGTTGTCAAGGCGTTTGTTCGCGAGGAGCACGAAAAGAAAAAGTTCAACGCCGTTTCAGACAGAATCTATAAAGATTTTGTTTCGGCGGAAAAGCTTCTGGCTTTCAATGCTCCGCTCATGCAGTTTTCCGCATATTCAACAATGCTGCTCATTTCGTGGTTTGGCGCAAAGCTCATTGTTTCAACCGGAAACGCTCCGGAAGCGGGACTCACCACCGGCGGTCTTGTGATTCTTCTGACCTACGCCATGCAGATTCTAATGAATCTTATGATGCTTTCAATGATTTTCGTCATGCTCACCATGTCGCGCCCCTCTGCCGAGCGTATTTCTCAGGTGCTTGCCGAAGAAAGCAGCATCAAAAATCCGGAGAATCCCGTAACTGAGGTAAAAGACGGCTCAGTTGAATTTACGGACGTTGGTTTCAGCTATAAAAACGATGAGGGCAAGCTCTGCCTGAAAAACGCTTCGTTCAGAATTGAATCCGGCGAAACGGTCGGAATCATCGGTTCGACCGGTTCTTCAAAATCAACCCTCGTTCAGCTTATTGCAAGGCTTTATGACGTAACGACCGGTTCGGTCAGAGTCGGGGGAGTCGATGTGCGCGACTATGACCTTGACACTCTCAGAGACAAGGTTGCAATGGTGCTTCAAAAGAATGTTCTTTTTTCGGGAACAATCAAAGAAAATCTCCGTTGGGGCAACCCGGAGGCAACGGACGAGGAAATGAAAGAGGCCTGCGTTCTTGCCCAGGCGGATTCTTTTATTCAGTCCTTTGAAAACGGCTATGACACCTATATTGAACAGGGCGGAATGAATGTTTCCGGCGGCCAGAAGCAGCGCCTCTGCATTGCGCGCTCGCTTTTGAAAAAGCCGAAGATTCTGATTCTTGACGATTCCACAAGCGCCGTTGACACCCGGACCGACGCGCTGATACGCAAGGGCTTTGAAGAATACATTCCCGAAACAACAAAGATAATTATTGCACAGCGTATTTCCTCGGTTGAACACGCCGACAAAATTATTGTTCTTGACAACGGCGAAATTGAAAACATCGGCACTCACAGCGAGCTGCTCGGAAAAGACCCGATTTACACCGAGGTCTATAATTCCCAGACGAAAGGAGGAAACAAGTGATGGCGGAAGAAAGAGTTCAGAAAGTTCCGGTCGGTCCCGGAAAGCACATGAACGCAAGGGGTATGCCGCGGAAAAAGGTTAAAAAGGGAACGGCAAAGCGCCTTTTCGGGTATATAATCAAGGGCAACCGGCTGAAACTGTTTGCGGTTATGCTTTGCATCATGATTTCTGCGGCGGCAAGCGTTGCTTCTTCTCTTTTCCTGAAAACGCTCATCGGCGATTACATTGAGCCGCTGCTTTCGGCTGTCGAAAAGGACTTCATGCCGCTTCTCGGCGCAATTGCAAAAATGGGCGGAATCTTCCTTGTCGGAATAGTTTCGGTTTATCTTCAAAACAGGATAATGGCTGTTGTTTCCCAAGGTGTTCTCAAAACCGTCAGAGACGATATGTTTGCTCATATGCAGACGCTGCCCGTCAGGTATTTTGACACAAATACCCACGGTGACATCATGAGCCGCTATACAAACGACACAGATACGCTCAGACAGATGATTTCCCAGACCATTCCGCAAATCATGTCCTCCTTTGTGACGGTTATTGCGGTTTTCGGCGCAATGTGTGCGCTCAGCTGGCATCTGACAGTGTATGTTGTGGTGAGCGTTGCACTCATGCTGTTAATCACCGGTCAGATTGCAAAGCGGAGCGGAAAGTTCTTTGTAAAGCAGCAGCGCTCGCTCGGCGGCGTCAACGGCTACATTGAAGAAATGATCAACGGACAAAAGGTAATAAAGGTCTTCTGCCACGAGGAAAAAACAAAAGAGGATTTTGACAAGAGGAACGAAGAGCTTTTTGAAAATGCCTATAACGCGAACAAGTTTGCAAATGTAATCGGCCCGGTCAACAATAACCTCGGCCATTTGCAGTATGTTCTTGTTGCCGTACTCGGCGGTCTGCTTTCGGTGAACGGAATCGGCGGAATGACCTTTGCTTCGGTTGCCTCCTTCATGCAGCTTTCAAAAAGCTTTGTAATGCCGATAAATCAGCTCTCTCAGCAGCTCAACGCTGTTGTTATGGCTCTTGCCGGCGCGGAGAGAATTTTTGACCTCTTCGACGAAAAGCCGGAGTCCGACGAGGGCTATGTTACCCTTGTCAATGCAAAGAAAGATAAAAACGGCAACCTCACCGAAGCCGAAAAAAGAACCGGCGTCTGGGCATGGCGCCATCCGCACGAGGACGGCAGCGTAACCTATACCGAGCTGCGCGGCGAGGTCAGGTTTTTTGACGTTGACTTCGGCTATACGCCCGAAAAAGATGTCCTCCACGGAATCACCCTTTATGCCGAGCCGGGTCAGAAAGTGGCTTTTGTCGGTGCAACGGGTGCGGGCAAAACAACAATAACGAACCTTATCAACCGCTTTTATGACATTGCTGACGGAAAAATCCGTTACGACGGAATTAACATCAACAAAATCAGGAAGGCAGACCTGCGCCGCTCGCTCGGAATAGTTTTGCAGGACACAAATCTTTTCACCGGAACCGTAATGGAAAATATCCGTTACGGCAACCTTGAAGCAACCGACGAACAGGTACGTCAGGCGGCAAGGCTCGCGAACGCCGACGGTTTCATTGAACGTCTGCCGGACGGCTACAACACAATGCTTTCCGGAAACGGGGCGAATCTTTCGCAGGGACAGCGCCAGCTGCTTTCAATTGCAAGAGCAGCCGTTGCCGACCCGCCGGTAATGATTCTTGACGAGGCGACCTCCTCAATCGACACGAGGACCGAAGCGCTGGTTCAGAGCGGAATGGACGCGCTGATGCACGGCAGAACGGTATTTGTGATTGCTCACCGCCTTTCAACCGTTCAGAACTCCGATGTCATAATGGTTCTTGACCACGGCAGGATTATTGAACGCGGCAACCATGAAAAGCTGATTGAAGAAAAAGGTGTTTATTGCAAGCTGTACACAGGCGCTTTTGAGCTTGAATAAGCGGCGCCCGGAAGAGAAGAACCGAAAAAACAAGCTATAAGTCAGGTGCGGCTTCAAAACGGAGCGCGCTGACTTATAGCTTTTTATCTGTCGGAAAATATTCTGCTTTTATCACTGCTTGTCTGCGGCAGCGCCGCAGAGGAAATCAAAAATCAAAAAGCCCTTTCTTTACACTGACTGAAAGCGGCTTGAAGCCGGCGGTTTCAACTGCGCTGAAAAGTTCTTCGTCGCTGACCTTTTCAGAAATGGAAACAACAGCGGTTTTCCTCTCGGCGTTTGCCCGTGCTTTTTTCACTCCGTCAACGGAAAGCAGCTCCTTTTCAACTGCCTTTGCGCAATGTGAACAGTGCATACCCTCAATTTCAATAACTTTTTTCATTTTCGGTTCCTCCTTTGCCTGCCTTTGCTCTTTAAAGCCGCAGACGTCGCTTCGGTCTTTTTCTGCAAGTATTCTTTGACTTTCTTTTCCATTATATACGGTCGTTCGTCATTTTTCAAGTTGAACATTCGTTCAATCAAAAGAAATTTCCGTCCGGTCGGCAAAGAAATGTATTCAAAATACATAAGTTTGAGGAAAAAGCCTTGACTTTTGTGCATATTTATTGTATTTTTACTAGGTAAAGACTCTCTCAATGTGAGAGCAAACACCCGCGTTTTCCGCGGCTAACTTGAAAGGAGCAATCCCCAATGAAAAAAGAACTTAAAGTGGTTGCTGTCGTTCTTGCGGCGATAATCGTTTTCCTTGCCGGCTTCGGTCTCGGTACCTCAAAGGGTATTCAGATCAACGTTGACGTCAAGGGCGGTCAGTCCTCAGCAGCCCAGGCAAACAACACTCCGTCACCGGCACCGTCAACCACAGCTGCCCCGGCAACTACAGCTGCTCCGGCAACCACGGCTGCCCCGGCACCCGAAAGCAAGCCCGCCGATACTCCGGCAAACGAAAGCAAGCCTGCCGACAACAACGCTGCTCCCTCCGCAATTCCCTCAACTCCGGCTGAGGTTGTTGCAAAGTACAACGAAGTTATCAATGCTCTCAAAAAAGAGCAGGGCGTCAGCGTTCATAAGGTCGGTTCGGTTAACATCGAATGCACCGATTGTTCGGTCGGCTTCCTCAAGAGCCTTGTTAACACCATTCTTCAGAACTTCATATCAAATGTTGATGAAACCATCCAGTTCTCGGGCGGTCAGGGACAGAATTCCAAGGGAGAAACCAAGACCATCAACCAGTACATTCCGCCGTGGGACAGAGACGCTGCAATGACCGAAGCTGACGTTGTCAGCGCAACCGCAGCAGCAGAAGGCGACGGCTATAAGATGACCATCAAAATCAAGAACGAAAGCTCAAGCTTTGACGGAACCAACACCGTTGAGCCGACAAGCCACAAGACAGCAATGGATCCGCTCAACCTTGCAACTCTTGAACTTCCGATGGGTGCAAAAATCACCAACGCCAACATGACTTATCCCGGCGCAACCTGCGAAGCTACCGTCAACGGCAGCGGTAAGCTTGTTAAGCTCCACATCAATCTTCCTCTTGAAGGAAGCGGTGCAGGCAACCTCAAAGGAGCTTCTCTCGAAGTTGGTCTTAAAGGCGTTCTTGACGATACCTTTGAAATCACTTACTGAGTTAATTAAATTTTCAGGGACTGCCCCCAACGGCGGTCCCTTTTTTGCGCCTGTCAGTCCTGCTGAAACATTTAATTGTTGCGGACTCCGAACAACTTCGGAGAAAGAGTTCGCAGATGACGGACGGCAGATACCGCTGCTTTCGCAGGTTTTTTTGACTTCTGA
>JAEDIL010000071.1 GCA_016292455.1 Clostridiaceae bacterium | reverse complement strand
AGTTTGATGTTACACTGAACAAAGTGGGTGAAAGCCGAACTGTTTTTCAATCGGTTCGGCTCTCATTCTTTTACATTTTTTAAAGGAGAGAAGAAAATGGCGAAGAAAAAAAATGACGCTGAAACCGCTCAGACCGCCATGCCTGCCGAAAAAGAGCATCCGAACAAAATAGGCATCAAGGAAGCTTCCGGCTATATGCTCGGCGACGCGGCGAACCTTTTTAACCTGACCTACATTTCAAGCTATCTCAAGGTTTTCATGACCGACGTTTTCAAGCTTGATGCAATGAAGGTCGGAATAATGTTCATTGTTACCCGACTCTGGGACTGTATCAACGACCCTCTCTGGGGCGTTTATGTTGAAAGAAAAAAACCGAGACCCGGAGGAAAATACAGACCTTATCTTAAAACCGTTTGCGTTCCTCTCGGAATTGCGACCGTGCTGTGCTTTGTTCCGTGGAACCAGTTTTCATTCGGCGGAAGAACCTTTTCTCCGGACTCCGGCTGGCTTTTGCTCATCAGCTATGTTTCATACATATTCTACGGCATGATGTATACCGGAATGAATATTCCATTCGGTTCGCTTGCTTCGGTCATAACCGATGACCCCAAGGGCAGAACCCTCCTTTCAACGTTCCGTTCAATCGGCTCGGGCGTCGGCGGCGGCATTGTTTCGCTGCTTGCTCCGCTGCTTATCTTTATTAAGACCGGCGAAACTTACACAATTGGAAATAAGACTCAATTCGTCAAGATGGCCGACGGCAACCGCATGTTCTTCTTTGCTCTTGCTATGGGCATTCTTTCAATCGTTTTCTATCTGTGGAGCTATCGCTCCACCAAGGAAAGGGTTGAGTCCGCTCCGGAGTCAAAGGTTGATTTCAAGGTCGTTTACGGCGGTATGCTCAAATCCCGTCCGTTCATCACCGTTGCTCTCGCAGGTCTTCTTATTAGCGGACAGCTTCAGTTCAACTCCTATAACACATATTTGTACAAGAACTATTTTGTCAACACAAACCTTTCAATCATCGGAACAATCTGCAACTATCTGCCGATGGTTGTTCTCATCCTCTTCATGCCGAAGCTCGTTGAAAAGTTCGGCAAAAAAGAGCTTTGCGGAAACACCTCGGTCATTGCGGCAGCTACGGCAGTTTTGCTTGCAATCGGCGCGAACAGCGAAAAGTTCATCAACCTTGTCAATCCGAGCAAAGGAATTTTCCCGTCATGGCTGTTCATGACCGCACTTATGCTCATCGGCTTCGGCTACACTTTCGTCAGCCTCACCTGCTGGGCGGTTGTTATGGACGTTATTGACTATCAGGAATACAAAACAGGTCAGCGCAGTGAAAGCGCAATCTATGCTGTTTATACCTTTTCAAGAAAGCTCGGTCAGACCATCGCGGATGCTAGCGGAATGTTCCTGCTCAAGTGGGCGCATTATGACGGAACTGAAATGGCCAGAAAAGGCTTTGTTCCCGGCGTCAGCGAAAAGCTCATGTTCATCTGCACAATCATTCCCGCCATTGTTTATACCGGCGTATGGCTTCTCATGAAGTTCGGCTATCCGCTCACCAAGGAAAAGCTTGAACCCATTTATGCCTTTGTTCGCGAAAAGCGCAGTGAGGACGAGCTTGAAGGTGTTGCTCCTGAGATTATTCCGGAGCAGTAAATCAAACCGGATAAAATGACAAAGAGCTCTGTAAGACTGTTGCCTTACGGAGCTTTTTTATACGGAAAGAAACAAATTGTTCATTTTCTCTTGATTCTCTGGACATATTGTGCTATTATTAGGACGAAAAGACAGCCGGACATTTTCCGGTGAGTATTAAAAGGAGGAAAAACCATGCTTACTATCGGCGACATCATTGAAGGCTTCAAAAAGGCTTTTGAACTTCTCAAGGAGCTTTTTGCTTTCTTTAAACCCCTCTTCGACAACGGGGAAGAAACTCCCGAAGACGAAGTTGAGGCATAAGCTTTGAGTCTTTTTACGGGCTGTCGCATGGTGCGACAGCCCGCATTTTTCAAAAAAAATTAAAAATGAATTTTTTTTGAATTAACTGTTGACATATTTTTAACTATGTACTATAATATCTAACAGTTAGAGGGGGACACCCGATAACAATCATTTGAGAAGGAGGAGAAACAATGAACAACGTATTTTTCCAGTTCTGCAAGAAGTATTGGACTGAAATCGTAGAATTCACCGATGCTCTCTATGCATGGGTCAAGGGTCTTTTCGTTTCCGAATAAGTTTTTTGCAAAACCACATTTAAGTTTAATTAAGGTTAAATGAGAAAAAGCCTCCCTTGGGGGCTTTTTTCTTTTGTCATATTCAAAAAAACGGAATATTTTTTGTATTTTTTTCAAAAGTCGCGCTTTTTGTGCGACTTTTTTCTTTTTTGAGCCTGTATGTGAGAGGTGTTCTCAAAACAAAGAAAGGGTGAGTTAATGAAGAAAAAAGAGTTGACGGCGAAAGAACAGCTTTTTTGCACCTATTACTGCCTTGACCGTAACGGTCGCGAGGCTGCCGCAAAAAGCGGCTACCGTGCGCCGCAGAAAAGCGCGGCAAGGCTGCTGAAAAGAAAAGACATTCTTGCTTTTATCAAAAGTGCAGACGAAAAAACCAAGAAACGCAATGCAGACATTTCGGCAGGATACTATCGGCTGGCATTCGGCTGCGTTGCAGACGCGGTTCGGCTGCTTTTTGACGATAGCATTACAGCAAAAGAGCTGGAGGGAATGGATCTCTTTTCGGTTTCTGAAATCAAAAGGCAAAAAGGCGGCGGAATAGAGATTAAGTTCTTTGACCGTCTCAAAGCTCTCGAAAAACTTGAAAGCCTTTGTCTTTCTGACGCAGGCAGCACAGCAAAAGCGTTCTATTCCGCAATTGAAAAGGGCGCGCAGGCTCTCAGGGAGAATGAAAATGAATAATTGCGGCTTCACATCTTTCTCCCCGAAGCAGCTTGCCGTTCTGACATGGTGGAATGAACGCTCTCCTTATTATTCCCGCGACGGAATAATCTGTGACGGAGCTGTGCGCAGCGGAAAAACAAGCTGTATGTCGCTTTCCTTTGCAGCGTGGGCAACCGCCAATTTCCGGGAAGCATCCTTTGCCTTTTGCGGAAAAACAATCACCTCGCTCAGACGGAATGTTGTTTCAACTTTGATTTCCGTGCTTTCCTCGCTCGGCTTTGTCTGCCGCGAAAAAATTTCAAAAAATCTTATTGAGATTTCGCTGGGAAAAACAGTTAACCGCTTTTATCTCTTTGGCGGACGCGACGAATCTTCGGCGGCGCTCATTCAGGGTATGACGCTGAGCGGCGTTTTCTTTGACGAAGTTGCGCTCATGCCGCGTTCATTCGTTGAGCAGGCGCTTGCACGCTGTTCGCCGGCAAGGGCAAAATTCTGGTTCAACTGCAATCCGGAAAATCCGCTGCATTGGTTCTATGAGGAATGGATCAAAAAGGCTGAGGAAAAAAACTGTCTTCATCTTCATTTTCTTATGAAGGACAACCCTTCGCTTTCCGAAAAGGTTATAAGGCGATATGAGTCACTTTACAGCGGTAGCTTTTATGAGCGCTTCGTGCTCGGAAAGTGGGTTGCCGCAGACGGACTTGTGTATCCCGAAGCGGCTGACGGAAAATATACAAGAACACCTCCGCCCGGTGCGGGAGAGGAGCATTATATCTCCTGTGACTACGGAACCGTCAATCCGATGTCCATGGGTCTTTGGTCAAGGTACGGCAAAACCTGGTACCGCGTTAGCGAGTATTACTTTTCCTCTCGCAAAGAGGGCAAGCAAAAGACCGATGAGGAGTATTATGACGAGCTTGAAAAGCTTGCCGGCGACATCAAAATTGCGGCAGTGATTGTTGATCCCTCGGCAGCAAGCTTTATCGAGTGCATAAGGCGCCATAATAAGTTCCGCGTACTCCGGGCAAAAAACGACGTTGCTAACGGAATCCGCCGCGTTCATGAGGCTTTGCGACAGGGAAGAATTCTGATTTCTCCGTCCTGCAAGTCAACGCTCAGAGAGTTTTCCCTCTACCGGTGGGAGGAGGGCAGCGCAAAAGATGTTCCGAAGAAAGAAAATGATCACGCCATGGACGATCTTCGGTACTTTGTTTCAACCGTAGAGAGCGAAAATGATGACGGCTTTTTCGCCTTTGCGGCTGACAGATAAAATGAAAGAAAGGAGAGATGGCTTGAAAAACAGAAAAAGCGCAATTGTTACACAAAGCGTTGTTGCCGCGCCCCAGACGGGAAAAAACAGCCACCCGTTCCTGCCGCTTTCTTCATACAGTCCGTTTGCGGCACCGGACGCCGAGCTTTACCGCTCACTTCGCGAAGCTGTTCCGATTATTGACGCTTCAATTCAGAAGCTTGTGCGTCTGCTTGGCAGCTTTGAGGTCAGGTGTGGCAGCCGCGACGCCGAAAAGAGCCTCAGGCAGTTTTTGAAAGATGTTGACGTTGGCGGAACAAGGAAAGGAATTGAAGCCTTTATTTCAACATTTTTCGAGCAGTTTCTGACGTACGGGACTGCTGTCGGAGAAATGGTGGTCAGCGGTTTTGAACTTAAAAGCCTTTACAACGCAGATTTAAAGTGCGTTTCGCTATCTTTTGGCAAAAATCCGCTTGATGTTGTTGTCTGCACGCAAAACGAAAACGGCGTTTTCGTTCCGGTGAAGTATCCGCAGCTGATTCTTAAAAGCGTTCGCAATCCGGAACCCGGCAAGCTTTACGGAACTTCGCTGCTCAAAGGACTGCCTTTTGTCAGCGATATTCTGCTGAAAATTTTCAACACCATCGGACTCAACTGGGAACGGGTCGGAAATGTCCGCTTTGCAGTTACTTATAAGCCGCAGGATGACAGGCTTGACAAGGCTTATGCAAAAGAAAGGGCGATGCAGGTTGCTACGGAATGGAGCAAAGCAATGGAAAAGAACGGCCCGGTCAAGGATTTTGTTGCCGTTGGCGACGTTGAAATCAAAGCTATCGGCGCAGACAACCAGATTCTTGAAAGCGAAGTTCCCGTTCGTCAGATTCTTGAACAGATTGTTGCAAAGATGGGAATTCCGCCGTTTTTGCTCGGTCTTTCCTGGTCAACAACGGAGCGTATGTCATCGCAGCAGGCAGATATTCTGACAAGTGAGCTTGAATTTTATCGCCGCGAGCTTGAACCGATTATCAGGAAAATCTGCAAAACATTTCTTGTTCTTTCGGGCCTTGACTGTGAGTTTTCGGTTGAATGGAGCGATATTACGCTTCAGGACGTTACCGAGCTTTCAAGAAGCGCCTATTATACGGCTCAGAGCAGAAAAATACTAAGTGAGATTGGAGAAAAAGGCGATGGAAACTGAAAACCAAAGCGGAATTTCAAAGCAGGAGCTTGACGGACTCAACAGATTTTCGCGCAGGCAACTGACCGAGCAGGAGGTATATGTTTTTTCTGTAACTCTTTGCGACAACGATGTGGACAGAGATTTTGAATGCTTTTCGGTCTCTGCACTCCAAGCTCTTGCGCCGCTTTTTGAGGGCAAAACGGGAATTTTCGACCACAATGCAAAAAGTACGCTCCAGACCGCGCGGATTTTTAAAACGTGGGTTGAAACAGACAAATCAAAAAAGACGGCGAACAACGAAAATTACAGCGCACTCAAAGCCAGGGCATATATGGTGAGAACCTCGGAGAATGAGGCTCTTATCAAGGAAATTGAGGGCGGAATAAAAAAAGAGGTAAGCGTCAGTTGCAGCGTTGCAAGTGCAAAGTGTTCGGTTTGCGGCGCAGATATGAGACGGCGCGAGTGTGAGCACATTCGGGGAAAAACCTATTCGGGAAAGCTTTGCTTTGCTGAGCTTTCCGAACCGACAGACGCTTATGAATGGTCTTTTGTTGCCGTTCCCGCTCAGCGAGCGGCAGGAGTTACAAAAAACTTTGAAAAGGGGAGATACACAACGGAAAATACCATTGAAATCATCAGGAGCGCAAAAAGCGCAGTCAGCCTTTCCGCTTCGCAGGTTGAGGAAATCAAGGGCTTTATTGAGTCATTGGAGGGTTATGCGGCAGATGCAAAGGCATACAGAAAAAGCTTGCTTTCCGATATTGAAAGATATGCGCATATTGCAATGCCGAAGGTGGACTTCAAGGCCTTTGTCCGCTGCTGCGAGTGCCTCAATGCCGAAGAGCTCAAAACGCTTTGCTCTCAGCTCAAAGCTCAGGCGGCAGCAGCTTTTCCGGCAGAAACTCAGCTTGCATTCTCAGCTGCAAAGGCGCAGACCGACAACAAAGCTTTTAAAATATGAGGAGGAAAACCAATGAACATTTCACTTCGTTCGTTCAATTCACAGCTTGCAACTTTTTCAGCACCTTCGGCAAAAAAAGGTGATATTGTTGCAATGAGCGGCAACCTTGCCGTTTCACCCGCAGCAGCAGACGCCGAATTTTGCGGAGTCTGTACCGACGTTTCGGACGGATATGCAACGGTCAGACTTTGCGGCTACTGCACAGTTCCTTACAGCGGAACGGCTCCGTCCGTCGGATACGCTCTTCTTGCGGCTGACGGAAACGGCGGTGTTAAAAAGGTCACAACCGGCGGCAGAACGCTGCTTGTTACGGACGTTGACACAAGCGCAAAAACAGTCGGAATCATTCTTAACTGAGGAGGAAAGAAGATGGCAATTTTTGAAAACATTAAGCTTGAAAAAGGACTCTATACAACCGGAAAAAGCTTTACCGAGGCTCTTGAAGAGCTTGACCCCTCGGAAAACTATATCGGCACAGAGCTTGAAGGACTTGATGCTTATCAGCGTCAGCTCAAACGCTTTTCAATACGCGTAAGCGGCAGAGGCAGCGACAGAGTTGAAAAGTTCTTCAAAACCTCTGACAGCGCCGCTCTTTTTCCCGAGTATATCAGCCGTGCTGTCAGACAGGGCATGGAGGAAAACGATATTCTTCAGAATATTGTTGCAACAACTACGGACATTGAAGCACTCGATTACAGAACAATAACCTCTGTTCCGAGTGAGGATGACAAAAAGCTGAAAGTTGTCAACGAGGGTGCATTCATTCCTGAAACAGAAATCAAAACCCAGGAAAACCTTGTGAAGCTTCACAAGCGTGGCAGGATGCTTGTTGCTTCTTATGAGGCAATCCGTTTTCAGCGCCTTGATCTTTTCACGGTCACTCTGCGTCAGATTGGCGCATACATTGCAAAGAGCAGACTCAAAGACGCCGTTGATGTGCTTGTGAACGGAGACGGCAACTCAAACGCAATTTCCGAAACACAGACAGCAGCATCAGGCACTCTTTCCTATGGCGACCTTGTTGATTTCTGGAACAGCTTTGATCCGTATACGCTCAACGCTGTGATTGCTTCTCCGACAATGATGGCAAGTCTTCTGAAGCTTTCGGAATTCCGCGACGCGGCGGCGGGACTCAGCTTTCATTCAACCGGTAACCTTGTCACTCCCTTCGGTGCAAAGCTGATGAAGAGCAGTGCTGTTGACACAAACAAGCTCATTGGTCTTGACAGCACATGTGCGCTTGAACTTGTTCAGGCTGGCGGAATTTTAACCGAGTCGGACAAGCTCATCGACCGCCAGCTTGAACGCGCTTCAATAACAAGCATTGCCGGCTTTGCTAAAATTTACACACCGGCGTCAAAGCTGCTTTCACTTTAAGGCGGTGCTGCCATGGTCGAAGCAGTTGACGTATGCGCCATCCTCAAAGAACACGCCGACCTTGAAAATTTCTCTGTAACCGAGCTTTTGCCGGCTTGCAAAAGAGCACTTGCGTTTGTTCTCGAAAACCTCAGAGACGGGGTTGACCCCGGATGCTCTCTTGTTGCCGAAACAGCGGCGGCAGAAGCCAGGTTCAGGCTTTTTTTCAGAATGATTTCTTCGTCAGACCGCTTTAAAAGCTACAAAGCAGGAGACATGACAGTTCAGCGCGACCTTGAAAAAGAGTTTCTGATTGAAAAGGAAATGCATGATGAAGCACTCGTGAGGGCGGCGGGAATTCTGAAAGACGGAGGTTTTTTCTTTGAAGCACGCAGTTGACAAGGTTCAGAAAATGTTCTGCCGTTTCGGCAGAAAGCTGACAATTTCATCAGAAAACGGGGATTCTGATTTTCAGGCGTTCATCCAGCCGCTGAGGTATAAAAACAAGATGTACCTTTCCTCGGTTCACGGAGAGCTCGGGTTCAACACCCTGACAAAGTTTCTTTTGCTCTGTCCCGGCGACGTTGACCTTGAAAGCGTTGACGGAATCAACGTCAGACTTTGCCTTGGCGACAGGGATTTCAGCGTTGACCATTGCGAAAAGGTTTGTTTTGGCGAACAGACGCTTTATTTCTGGGCAATAATTCATCAGAACGAGGGGGCGGCGGAAAATGAAAACTGATTCGCTGCTTCAACAGCTGGTGACAAGAACAAATGCTTTGCCAGCCGCAGCAGGTATAAGGGCACTTCTTTCCTATTCCGGCACTCCGGAGCGTTCTCCGGTTGAAAAAATTACACTGGCATTTATGACGAGCGAAAACTATACAACACATTTCAATGACGAGAACATGGAATGCTGCCGGAAAATGATTATTGAGGTTTCAATGAACTGCTATGCGCCAAAAAATATGGCATTGATAGACGTTGTTTCAAAGGTTGAGACGGTTCTTGATGAGCTTTATGACTCTTATGCAGGAGAAATGAAAACCTATCGGCTCGGAAAGGCAAAGCTCGATGATGACACCAAAACGCTGAAAATTCCCTGCAAGCTTATTTTTGAATATGAAACCTGTGTGGCATATTCAACCGAAAGCAGCGTTCTTCGCCCATATGCTGATTTTCTTTGCAAAACGCACGTTGAAGACGCAACAATGCACCTGACGAGCGACGAGAAGTCCTTTGTTATAATGCCGTTTGTTACGGGACGCTACACGGGAACAGGTGAGGACACGCTTGAAATCAGTCTCGGAGAGTCGCCGAAAGCAATTTTTGTTTTTGAAATTACCAACGCGCTCATTTCCCGGGCAGAAAGCGGAGATAACATTTATTGCAACTTCGCATTCCGCTCCAGCGGCGGAAATTCCATGGGCATTTATCGGACTGATGACGGCTTCGGTGTCCGGCGCGCGGAAGCCAACGGAACCGTGACGTTTCTTAATGAAGCGCTCCATACATACGCATATATTTATCTTCGCAAATAAAAGGGGCTGTAAAAAAAAAGTGCAGACCGCATAAACCAAGATAAACAGAGGGTTTCTTTGGATTTAA
>JAEDIL010000070.1 GCA_016292455.1 Clostridiaceae bacterium | reverse complement strand
CTTTCAAGCGTGATAATCATAACTCACCTCATAATAACGAATAACATTATATAGATAACCGCAAGTTTTGTCAAGTGATTTTAGTATAAAATAAGCATTGTTTGTTTGTCTTTTCATGTGAGATAACTGAAAACAGGACAGACAATCCGGATAATTTGAGCATCCGTGTGCCTACCGGCAACAAAACTGTCACACAAAGTATATCACATAACATATTTTATTGTCCATATTTTAAGGAATAAAGCATTATAGAAATGCGAGGAGCGAAAAAGCTGTTGACTTTTCACAAAATTTTGCTTACGCATTTGACAAAACCGGAACACAGCGTTAGAATACAAAGAAAACATAATTAACGGAGTAACGCATGCTGAAAAGTTTTAAGCCTGATGAATATGTGAACAGTGTTTTTGAAGTCGACTATGAAAAGCTGTATGCTGCCGGTTTTCGCGGATTGATTTTTGATATTGACAATACCCTTGTTTATCAGGACGAGGATTCCACACCGGAAGTTGAAGCGCTTTTTGAAAGACTTCGTCTGGTCGGCTTTAAAACGGTCATTCTTTCAAACAACAGCGAAGAAAGAGTGAGACGGTTTGCAAAAAAGGTTTCTTCGCCGTATCTCAGCGGTGCGCACAAGCCTTTAAAAAGCGGCTATGAACGTGCATTGAGCATTCTCGGAGTCGGAAGAGAGCAGGCAGTGTTTCTGGGTGATCGGCTTCTTACGGATATTTTAGGCGCGCGCCGCTGCGGAATCAGGTGCATTCTTGTTGAGTATATAAAAACTGACGGAGAAAAGCCTGATATGATAAGAAGACTTGAAGGACATTTGTATAAGAGAAAAACTGAATAATGTATAAAAAGATGGTGAGGAAAAATGACGGAACAGTCCGCAAATACTCTGAGCAAAAAGGAACATAATATCGGCCGTTTTCTGATGGCAGCAACGGCAATTCTCTGGGGGCTTGCCGGGGTATGTGTAAAATCAATTACGTGGAACTCGTTTTCGCTGATGGCGGCGCGCAGTGTGATTTCGCTTCTGATGCTTGCGGCGGTTAAAAAAAGCTTCAAGGCAAAGATTACAAAAGCCAATCTGCTTGGCGCCGTTGCCATGAGTGTAACCGGAATCCTTTATGTTGAATCAATAAAGCTGACAACAGCGGGAACGGCAATTGTTCTGCAATACATTGCACCTATTCTTGTTTTTCTGTATTCGGTAATTTTTCAGAAGCAGAAAGCGAAGCTGTCGGAAGCAATTATTACGTTTGCAGTTTTCGGAGGATGCGTTCTTTCGTTTGCAGACAATCTCGACCCTACAAGAATAGCGGGCAATGTTCTCGGTCTTTTATCCGGCGTGTCTTTTGCCGCGCAGATAATAATTATGAACAATGCAAACAGCAATAGTGATGATTGCCTTTATCTCAGCAACATAATAAGCCTTGTTTTTTGTCTTCCGTTTGTTTTCTTTGATAAAAATCTGAGCTTTGACAAAACGAACATAATCTGGATTCTCATTCTCGGAATTTTTCAGTACGGGCTTGCGAACATCGTTTTCAGCCGCGGAATCAAGCGGGTTGATAAACTTGAAGGCTCGCTTATTCTCACAATTGAGCCGATTTTTAATCCGATTCCCGTAGCCGTTTTTTGTGGGGAAAAAATGGGCGGACTTGCAATTCTCGGTTTCTTGGTGGTTGTTGTTTTTGTAACGCTTTACGGACTTCTCCCGACAATCGAAAGCAAAATTAAAAAAGAAAAAGTTGAGTCTGTCTGATACTGAAAAAAGGTTTCCGCTTTCAGCTGAGTGTGTTTTTGAATATTAACAAAAGTGCTGCGGCAGGGCATAAAATACGCTTGAAATAGCAGAAGGCCTTATAAATGAAACAAAAGCTATAATTCATTTCACAAAGAGTGGTTTTCTTTGGAATTACGAATTATAGCTTTTCTTGTTTTGGTTTGCCCTGCGCTAAATGCGGTAACGTCTGAGTGAACTTATGTCAGTCAACATTCTCGCTTGCACGCATTGCAAGAATGGTTTTTTCAAAAAGCTCTTCAAGCGTCCAACCGAGCATTTCCGCTCCATTTCTGATAACATCGCGTGAGCATCCGGCGGCAAATCTCTTGTCCTTGAACTTTTTCTTGACCGAAGAGACTTCAAGATCCGAAACGCTTTTTGACGGTCTCATGGCGGTAACGGCACCGATAAGTCCGGTAAGCTCATCGGTCGCAAAAAGCACCTTTTCCATTTCATGCTCGGGCTTAATATCAACGCAAATACCGTAGCCGTGGCTTGCTGTTGCGCGGATAAGCCGTTCGTCAAGTCCTTTTTTGCGCATGATTCCTGCTCCTTAACACAGTGCTGTTCAGGATACAGTTCAAAGTCGAGGTCATGAAGAATGCCGACATTTTCCCAAAAATCGGCTTCGTCGCCGTAGCCGAGCTCGTTTGCAAAATAGCGCATTACATCACCGACAATCCTGCCGTGTTTCAGATGAAACTCTCCTTTGTTGTATTCTTCAAGGAGAGCAATGGCTTCCTGTTTTGTCATAATAAAACCTCCGACTCTTTTTATTACCCGAGAGAAGCAAGACTCTCATCAATCATCTTGATGCGCTCGTTGATTTTCTCTCTTTCTGCTTTTTGCGCCTCAATAACATTTTCGGGTGCTTTTGAAAGGAACCCGGGGTTTGAGAGCTTTCCGTTGATTTGTGCAAGTTTCTTTTCTGCACTTTCTTTTTCTTTTGACAGACGTTTTCTTTCAGCTTCAAAATCAACAAGGTCGCCCATGGGAATATATACCTTGGCGCAGGAGGTTACGATATTTACGCTGCCGGGGATGTCAAAGCTGTCGCCGACTGTGACATCTGACGCCGAAGCGAGCTTTTGCATAAATACAGTTGTGCTTTCAAACAGCTCCTTTTTGTCGGTAGCAACATAGACATGAGCCTTTTTTGAGGGAGGAACGTTCATTTCGCTTCTTCTGTTACGGATTGCACGGATAGTTTCCATAATGAGTTCCATTCTTTCCTCATCTTCGGTAAAGGTCAGCTTTTCATCAAATTCCGGCCACGGTGCTTTCATGATGGTTTCTCCGTTATGAGGAAGAGTGAGCCAGATTTCTTCGGTGATGAAAGGCATGAACGGGTGCAGGAGCTTCAGTGTTTCGCTCATTACATAAACGAGAACCGCCTTGACCTGTTTTTTGCCTTCTCCGCCCTGTTGCAGACGGATTTTTGCAAGCTCAATGTACCAATCGCAGAAAATATCCCAGATAAAATCATAGAGCTTTGACGCGGCAATGCCAAGTTCAAATTTGTCAAGGTTTGCCGTAACCTCTCTGACAAGGTTGTTGAAAAGAGAAACAACCCATTTATCTTCAAGCGCGAGCTCTTGGGGAAGTCGGGGAGCCGGTTCATCTTCGTCAAGGTTCATGAGGATAAAGCGGGCGGCGTTCCAGATTTTGTTTGCAAAGTTTCGGCTTGCTTCAACCTTCTTTTCCGAATAGCGCATATCGTTTCCGGGACTGTTGCCGGAGGCAAGAGTGAGTCTGAGAGCGTCTGCTCCGTACTTGTCAATAACAAGAAGCGGGTCAATACCATTGCCGAGAGATTTTGACATCTTGCGTCCGAGCTCATCACGAACAATTCCGTGGATGAAAACAGTATCAAACGGAACCTCGCCCATTTGTTCACAAGCGGAGAAAATCATTCTTGCAACCCAGAAGAAAATAATATCATATCCCGTTACGAGAACGCTCGTCGGATAATAATGAGCAAGCTCAGGGGTCTTGTCCGGCCAGCCGAGAGTTGAAAACGGCCAGAGGGCTGAAGAAAACCAGGTGTCGAGAGTATCCGGATCCTGATTGATATTTTTGCTGCCGCATTTGGGACAGGCGCAAAGGTCATCTCTTGAAACGCTTACTTCACCGCAGTCGGCACAATACCATGCAGGAATTCTGTGACCCCACCAGAGCTGGCGGGAAATGCACCAGTCGCGGATGTTTTCCATCCAGTTGAAGTAGATTTTGTCAAAGCGTTCGGGAACGAACCTTGTTTTGCCATCACGTACTGCTTTGATTGCAGGCTCAGCCAGCGGTTTCATTTTGACGAACCACTGCTTTGAAACGCGCGGTTCAACCGCGGTGTGACAACGGTAGCAGGTGCCTACATCATGCTTTGTCGGTTCAATTTTGACAAGTGCTCCGGCGTTTTTGAAGTCTTCAACAATCGCTTTGCGGCATTCCATAAGGCTCATGCCCTGATATTTTCCGGCGTTTTCATTCATGAAGCCGTCATCAGTCATGACATTGATCATCGGAAGATTGCAGCGCAATCCGACTTCAAAGTCATTAGGGTCGTGGCAGGGGGTGATTTTAACCGCGCCGGTTCCTTTGTCCATTTTTGCGTATGAGTCGGAAACAATTGGAATTTCTCTGCCGATAACCGGAACAATTACTGTTTTGCCAACGAGGTGCTTATATCTTTCATCGTCGGGATGGACTGCGATTCCGGTATCGCCGGGAATGGTTTCAGGTCTTGTTGTTGCAATTTCAATTGAACCTGAGCCGTCGGTAAACGGATAATTGAAATGCCAGAAGTTTCCGTCATGCTCCTCGTACTCAACCTCGGCGTCAGAAATTGAGGTTTTGCAGTGAGTGCACCAGTTGATAATTCTTTCGCCGCGATAGATAAGACCTTTTTCATAGAGATTGCAGAAAACCTCACGGACTGCCTTTGAGCAGCCTTCGTCAAGCGTAAAGCGCTCTCTTTCCCAGTCGCAGGATGAGCCCATTTTTTTGAGCTGTTCAATGATTCTTCCGCCGTATTTTTTGCGCCAGTCCCACGCTCTTTCAAGAAAGCCTTCTCTGCCTATGTCCTCTTTTGAAAGACCTTCTTCCTTCATTGCGGCAACAATTTTTGCTTCGGTTGCAATTGAAGCGTGGTCTGTTCCCGGAAGCCAGAGAGTGTCATAGCCCGCCATTCTGTGATAGCGGACAAGTATATCCTGAAGAGTGTTGTCAAGGGCATGACCCATGTGGAGCTGACCGGTGATGTTTGGCGGGGGTATGACTATTGTGTAGGGCTTTTTCTTTGAGTCGCACTCAGCGTGAAAATAATTACCCTCGAGCCAAGAGGCGTAGATGCGATCCTCAACGTCTTTCGGATCATACTGTTTTGCAAGTTCTTTTGCCATTTATTTTTCCTCCGTTTCTGGAATCGGTTATAAAATTAAAAACTCCGTCCTGAAAAAACAGGACGGAGAAAACCGCGGTACCACCTGAATTCACCGCAAAAGCGGCGCGCTCATTTTCTTTAACGCAGAATTACGCCGGGTTCTAATTAGCAAAAACGCTGTTCTTCCCGGGGCGTGCAAACGACCTTCGCGTTCTTCTCACAGGAACTTTCACCAGCCGTTCCCTCTCTGCGGATTGAAAAAATGCTACTCCTTTTGCACAGAGCCGATAAATATTAAGTGAATAATATCACAAACAGTTGACAAGGTCAAGTCTTTGTGAACAAATTCATGAACATAGGTTTTCGATTGCATTTTTATTTGACGAATCCAAGAGACTGTTGTATAATGTAAAAATTCAGTGAATACAAAGTAGCATTGGCGGTGATTTTATTTGGGAAGAATTATTGTTGCAGATGACGAACAGAAAATCCGTAAGCTGGTCTGCGATTTTTTGAAGAGAGAAGGTCATGACCCGATTGAAGCCGAGGACGGTGATGAAGCATATGAGCTTTTTTCTCAGAACAGTGAGAACATTGATCTTATGATTCTTGACATTATGATGCCGGGTCTTAACGGCTGGAAGGTTTGTAAAAAGGTTCGCAGTGTCTCAAACGTACCGATAATCATTCTTACTGCCCGTAGCGAGGAGTTTGATGAGCTTATGGGATATGAATCCGGAGCAGATGATTATGTGACCAAGCCTTTCAGTCCCACCGTGCTGATGAAGCATGTTGAGGCCTTGCTGCGCAGAGCTCGGTTGGGCTGTGCTTTCTCGGAGGAAAAAAATCTGAAAGACCTTGTTTTCAATCATGAAGCACATGAAGTCAGACTGAACGGACAGGAAATTGAGCTGACTATCAAAGAATACAGCATCCTCAAAAAGCTTCTTGAAGCACCCGGACGTGTTTTCTCGCGCGAACAGCTTCTTGACAGCATCTGGGGTTTTGATTATGTAGGCGATGTCAGAACGGTTGATTCCCACGTTGCAAGGCTCAGAACAAAGCTTGGTGAATGGGGTGCAGCGCATTTGAAAACTGTTTATGGAATCGGCTATAAGATTGAGGACATCTGATGAAAAATAAGCGAAAAGGGGAGTACAAAAAACGGGATTCGCTCATGACGCGATATGGGCTTTCATTCCTTGCTCTTGTCGGTCTTTTTGTTGTTCTGAATATACTTCAATTTGTTTTTATGGATGGCATCTTTGCTTATGGGGTCTGGAAAAACATGCGCGAAGCGGCTTTAAGAATTGAGCAGCTTGATTATAATTCGGAAAGCTTTATGAAAGATGTTTCAGACATTGAGGCTAATTATGACCTTTATATTGAAATCTATTATCCGAGGGAAAAGCTTATTTATTCTTCAAGCGTAAATCAGGTTGTTTTTAACGGAAAGCAGCCGAGTCCCTCAGATGTTCAGAATGAGCTTAAACCAAGGATAATGAAAACCGTAAAACACATCGAGCTGAACGAAAAGGACTATCTTGAAATCCGTCAGGAGTATTTTGCAACGGCGAAATATCTTGTTTTCGGAACGTTTTACGGTGATAATGCCGGAATTGAGACCTACTCTTCACTCGATGTGATAAAATCCAACGCCAGGACGGCAAGCTGGGCACTTTTGTGGATGAGCCTTGCGCTTCTTGTTTTGATATTAGCTGTTTTTCTGATATATACTTACACTATTACGGTTCCTTTGAGCAAGCTGAACAAAGTGACAAAAAGAATCGGCGCGCTTGATTTTAAGGAGGTTTGTCCTCCGTTCAGAATAAGGGAATTGGGAGAGCTTTCTTCAAGCGTCAACGCCCTTTCCTCTTCGCTCAACATGACAATGATGGACTTGCAAAAGAAGAATGAGCGGCTCGAACAGGAAATTGCGCGCGAGAAGAAGCTTGAAGAGGGCATGAAGCAGTTTATAGCCAATGCTTCCCATGAGCTTAAAACTCCGATTGCGATTATCCAGGGGTATGCGGAGGGAATCAGGTATTCCGAAACCATTGAGGACAGCGAGGAATACTGTGACGTGATTATCGAAGAAGCGCAGAAAATGAACCGGCTTGTCGTCAGAATGCTGGAAATGATGCGTTTTGAAAATGACGGGTACATCGTCAGAAATGAAAAGCTTCCGCTGCGTCAGACGATCCGGTCATGCGTTTCGTCAAGAAAACGATACCTTGATGACAACGGAATCCGTCTCGAATTCAACGTAAACGAAAGCTACGCCGGCTTTGGTGACAAAGAGCTGTTTGGAATAGTGTTCAATAACTTCTTTTCAAATGCGCTCAGTCATATTGAGGGCGAGAAGCTTTTGAGAATCAGCTGCGAGGTTGTGAACGATTATTACCGTATCAGTCTGTTTAACAGCGGAAAGCCGATTGATGATGAAGACATTGAGCACATCTGGAACAGCTTTTATCGTGCTGATAAATCGCGCTCGCGCGAGCAAGGCCGGTTCGGACTCGGTCTTTCAATCGTTGCAGACGCTCAGAACCTGCAAAACGCAAAATACGGCGTGGTGAATCATTCTGACGGTGTTGAATTCTGGTTCGACGTTTTAATCTGCAATGAATGATCAAAGTGTGCCTTTGCGTGACTGTCGGATTCAGACGCAGGAGCTCTTTGCCCAAAGCTGTAAAAGGAACCTCGAGCGGTTAAACACTCTAAAAAAGCAGACAAGAGTATCATAAATGATAAGACTATACTTCACGCGGGCATTTTACTTCTTGCCCAATGTGGAGTATAGTCTTTTGTGTTTTGATTTTTCTCTTTGGTCTGCGCTTAATGCAACAGTTCCTTAATATGTATGAAAGCCTGAGAAAATCTGTCTCAACGTTCTGCTGAGCTGACGCAAAACGATGAAAGGACTTTCTTTCCGGCTTCAACAAGGTCGCCGGTGCATGCTTTGTCTGTGTAGCTGTTTCTTTGCCATACCCAATGCAGGTCAAGCGTGAACCAGTCGGGTTCGGCCGCTTTTCGTCCGTTGAGCCTTGACCGCATCATTTTTATCCATTCCTCCCAACGTCTCACGTAGAGATCATTTGTCAGACCGGACCATTGTTTGTTTGAATAATCGCGCAGTTTGCCGTCCTCGGAAATCTGCCTTGAACCTCCCCAGGTGGTGATGAGTGCACGCGCATTGAACTCAAACATTACAGCGGTGAAGCCGTCAAACGGTTCGGCAAGCTTTTTTGCCTTATTCAGCCAATTACCGAGAGTAAACTCACTGTTGAATGAGAGAATTTCATCGGCAAAATGTCCGAGTGCCAGAAATTTATCGGACCAGCGCATAAATGCAATCAGGTCTTTTTCATTGACAGACTCAACCATATTTTTGTGATACTCCTGTGCTGTGTTTGAAAGAACCTGCTTCAAAAGGTCAACCGCGTCAAAAACATAGCCCTCAAAGGCTTTGCAGTTTTCTGTGCAGCTCAAAAACAGTTTTACCGCTTTTTCAAACACCTTTTTGTCATAGGCGACAATGTCATTGCCCCAGGTTGAGGGAGAATGCGGATTCAGGGAGGGCCTTGCATTGATTATAGACTCGGGCGCGCCCTCGCCATGCTCATTGAGCTTCGGGTTATACACTGTCTCATTCAGAAGGAGCATTGCTTTGAACAGGTTTTCGTCACAGCTTCCGTATCTGCGCTGCGCATAGGCGCGAAGCCAATTTTCAAGGTCGATCGGAGCAAGCTCTTCGGTTTTTGTCCAACCCGCTTCAAAAAACAAATCAAAAATTATCGGGTTCGAGTGTGTTGCCTCCGGCGTGATTCCTATTCCGGTCATGTGTTTTGCTTTGTTTGAAGCGCGTGCAATCTCAGAAGCAATGGTTGCAAGATGTCCGTGAAGCCCCATCCTTCCGCCAAAGTTGTTCAGCATACAGTATACCCACGGAGAATCAAGGAACTCGTTGCCGAGAAAGTTTTCCCAACGCGGCTTTTTTTCGGCATACAGGTCGAGAATGAGAGTATGTTCTTTTCTGTCGGCAACGCCGAGGAGGAGTTCTTTTGACGGGTTTTCGCCCCATGACTGAATAATCCAGACTCCGTCGGGACGAACGGCAAGAATTGAGTCAAGCAGATTTTTACTCACCTTTTTAATATCAA
>JAEDIL010000009.1 GCA_016292455.1 Clostridiaceae bacterium | reverse complement strand
ACTTCATAATCCCTGCGAAAAAACGGGAAGCGAAATGTTGATATATTAGCACAATATTACGATATTGTTAATAATATCTTTCGTTTTTCAAGATTGCTTGACCGGGAAAAAGATATGTATTACAATAACCTAAACAACTTATTCCGTAAACAAAATTTTATTATTAAGGACAGGAAGAAAAAAATGGAAGAAATGAATCTTCAAGCGGTCTCTGACCCTGTCGGTCTTACAAGTGAGCAGGCGGCTGAAAGAGCAGCGCAGGGACTGAGCAACAAAACGGATATTTCCACCGGAAAAACGGTCAAGGAAATTGTTCTTTCCAACCTTTTTACCTATTTCAACCTCATTTTCCTGATCATCACGGTGCTTTTGTGTGTCGTCGGCTCATACAGGAATCTGACGTTTCTGCCGATAATAATCGGCAACACCTGCGTCGGAATTTTTCAGGAACTCAGAGCCAAAAAGACGCTTGACAAAATGAGCCTGCTCAATGCTCCGCACTGCGTTGCGTTCCGGAACGGAGAACAAATCCGCCTTCCGGCAGAAGATCTTGTCAGGGACGACGTAATTCTCCTTGCCTCCGGCGATCAGATCTGCGCTGACGCGGTTGTCCTTTCCGGAAGCATTCAGGTCAACGAATCGCTTCTGACGGGCGAATCGGACGAAATTACAAAAAACGAGGGTGACTCCCTCCTTTCCGGCAGCTTTGTTGTTTCGGGAAAATGCACGGCAAGGCTTGAAAAGGTCGGCAACGAATCATATATTTCAAAGCTCACCGGTGAAGCAAAGGTACTTTCCGGCGGCGAACAGTCCGAAATGATTCGTTCAATCAACCGGATCATCAAATGGGTCGGAATTGTCATAATTCCCATCGGCATTGTTCTTTTCTGCCAGAGCTTTTTCCTCAACGGCGAAAGCGCCCAGAAGAGCGTCACCTCAACCGTCGCCGCCGTTCTCGGCATGATTCCCGAGGGACTCTATCTTCTGACGACAATTGCCCTTGCGCTGAGTACTATTCGCCTTGCGAAGCGGAAAGTGCTTCTTCACGACATGAAGAGCATTGAAACGCTGGCAAGAGTTGACGTGCTTTGCGTTGACAAAACCGGAACAATCACCGAGCCGGATATGCGCGTTACCGAAATCAAGGTCAGAAGCACCGCGCCGCCGGAAACACTCGGTCTGCTTTCCGGCTATGTCCGCTCCTCAACAGACAACAATGCAACCGCTCAGGCTCTCAGAGCCTATATGGACGAACAGAACAGCAAGCCCGAAGACCGCACCGCTATTGACGTTATGCCGTTTTCATCTTCGGTCAAATACGGCGCAGTAACCTTCACCGACGGCACATATCTTCTCGGCGCTCCGGAATTTATTCTGAAAGATTCCTTTCCTCTTTATGAGGAGGAGATTTCCGCTTACACCGAAAAAGGCTTTCGCGTTCTTCTCTTTGCTTCCTATGACGGCGCAAGCGTCAGAAATGGTCTGAACGGAAACACCGAGCCGCTCGCGTGGGTTGTGCTTGCAAACCCCATAAGAGAAAACGCAAAAGAAACATTTGAGTATTTCAGACAGCAGGACGTTGCGCTGAAAGTCATTTCCGGCGACAACCCCGAAACTGTTTCCAAAATTGCAAGAGAAGCGGGAATTGAAAACGCAGAACTATTTGTTGACGCCTCAACTCTTGTCAGCGAAAGGGAAATTGAAGAAGCCGTCCGGAAATACACGGTTTTCGGACGTGTTACACCGAAGCAGAAGCAGCAGTTTGTCCACGCTCTTCAAAAGGCGGGTCACACCGTTGCAATGACCGGAGACGGCGTCAACGATATTCTTGCCATGAAGGACGCGGATTGCAGCGTTGCAATGGCATCGGGCAGCGAAGCGGCATCGCAGGTTGCCCAGGTGGTTCTGCTCGACTCCGATTTTGCACGTATGCCGAGTGTTGTCTGCGAGGGTCGCATTGTTGTCAACAATATTCAGCGTTCGGCAAGCCTCTTCCTCGTCAAGAACATCTTTTCTCTGCTCATGGCGCTGTTTTCAATGGTTTCTTTCATCACTTATCCGCTTGAACCGACACAGATTTCTCTCATCGGCGCGTTCACAATCGGTCTTCCCGGTTTCCTGCTTGCCCTTGAACCGAACAAGGAAAGAATACGCGGCAACTTCATGAGAACCGTTCTTTTAAAAGCGTTTCCGGCAGGCTTCACGGATATGCTCGCAGTCGGCGCCCTTGTAATCTGCGGCGATGTCTTTTCCCTCCCGAAAGATGACATTGCGACAGCGGCAACCATGCTGCTTTGTGTTGTCGGCTTCATGATACTTATCAAAATCAGCCGTCCGTTCAACAAAATCAAATACGGAATTCTGTTTGTGAACATTGCAGGTCTCGCCTTTTGCGGAATCTTCCTGAGCCGCCTTTTCCAGATAACTTCAATGTCTGCAATCTGCGTTCTGCTGATGATTGTTTTCGGTTTTTCTTCGGAATCGCTTTACCGGAATCTTTCAATTGCAACAGAAAAAATCGCTCAGTTTGCGGAAAACTACCGCGCAAAAAAAGCCGAAAAAAACCAGTAGTTAAAGAAAAAGAGCTGCCGCATTCAGATGCAGAAACCGTTTTATTCACCCCGAAGCTGTATATAGATACCGCGAGTGGGTGAAAAAACGGTTAAAAAAGAAAAATGCAACCATACAATTTTGCATTTCAGCATTTTTCTTTTTGTTCTGCGCTAAATGCGGCAGCTCAGCCTGTCGAAAGGGGCTGTCTAACTAAGACAGCCCCTTTAATAACGGTTTTATCTGACTTCTATGTCAAATTCATATTTATAGGTTTTGCCCTTATGCATGATATACGGCTCATGCAGGCAGGCGCTTCCGGGAGCGTCACCGCCGACGCCGCGCTGCATAAGGTCAAGCGTGACGTTGGTAAAGCCGCGGTCATGCAGGTCATAGCCGTGCTCAGCCTTGTCAAGCTCTTCAAGAGAATATCTCAGAGCGCCGAAGCAGAACGGAGTTTCTCCCTTTGCAGTGAAACGAAGTCCGTTGCCCTCTTTGTTCATGAATTCAAGAGAGCGGACATCAGTACGCTGACCGTTTTCCTGAGGTCTCATGTATCTGTGTTCAAGCTCGGCAACTTTCATTTCATAGATTCCGAACTTGCCGCCGGTCTTTCTGTCGCAGTAAGTCTCGTGCGGACCTCTGCCGTACCATCTGACGCGGTCATATTCTCCGCCAAGTCTGAACTGCAAGCCGAAGCGCAGCATATCCATTGCCGCCTTGCCCTCATAGGAAACACTGATTCTTCCGTCCGGATGAACGAGATATACAATCTTCACGTTCTTCATTCCGAGAGCGGAAATATGTGTTTCAACAAGAGCGCCGTGACTGTACTGATGAACAAAGGCAGCCTTGCTCTTTGCCGTTGCGGTCGAACGCCTCCACTGGAAAAGCGGATTTGCAAAAATGAGCGGAGGAGTGAAATTAAGGTAGTCAATGTCGTTGTCTGTCAGCGGACGATAGAAGTTCGGGCTGAACGGCTTGACAAGGTATTCGCGACCGTCCTTTTTCACAGAGGCAAGCTGTCCGTTTTCAAAGGTATAGACAAAGCCGTCTCCGGTAACGGTGAAGCGCTTTTCCGTACCTTCAATTTTAACCTTTCCGTCGTCAGCCTTTTTCTCCGCCGGCAGTGCGGCGCGCAGAATGAATTGGTCGAACGCCTGCTCATATCCCTTTTCGCAGAAGCGCGTTGCGGCTCTGTGAACGAAAGAGAAAACAACAATTATTTCTCCCTTTGCGCTTTCGGGAATATCAAAGGTGAGGGTGAAGTCTCTTTGCGAAAGCGGAGCAACGTCTGCATAACTCTCCTTTGCAACTTCGCCTTTCAGAATAACTTCTCCGTCGTTCAGAACAGAATAGCAAAGGTCAAAAGCGGAAAGGTCTGAGAAAAGCTGCTTGTTTATGACGGTATAGACGTCGCTTTCGCCTTCCTTTTTCTCAACCTTCATTTCGGCATAAACCTTTTTGACTTCATAAATTGACGGGTGCAAAGTTCTGTCCGCGGCAATTATTCCGTTTGCATTGAAATAGGTGTTGCTGCCGACTATTGCGCAGGTGTTATACGGCGGAAGATACCAATTCTCCTTTTCGTTGTAATCCGTTCCGTAAAGCCAGATGTCATTGCCATCTGAATCTTTTTTGCGGATTGCCTGGTCAACAAAGTCCCAGATGAAACCGCCGGCGAGATTCTCATACTTTTCAAAAGCGTCCATATATTCCTGGAAGTTGCCGAGGCTGTTTTCCATTGCATGAGCATATTCACAAAGAACGACCGGCTTTGTGTAAAGCTCCCTTGCAATAGGCTTGTTGTCCGCGGCGAGGGCATTTGCAATGTTATCGAACGCGCTGATTGTAATCGGTTCGCGCTTTCCGAGCTTTTCAAAGTCCCTTTCGTTCGGGTACATACGGCTGATTACATCGCTCTTGGTGAAGTCAAAATCGCCCTCATAGTGGAACTGTCTTGTTCTGTCAAGACGCAGCGCCGCTTCCTTCATGCGCAGGAAGTTGCTTCCGTCACCGGATTCATTACCGAGACTCCACATGAAAACGCAGGCATGGTTGCGGTCGCGAAGAACCATTCTTTCCATTCTGTCAACAACGGCGCGAGTCCACATGAGGTTGTCGCCCGGAACGCCTTTTCTGCGTACGCCGTGGGTTTCAAGGTCACATTCGTCC
Source organism: Clostridiaceae bacterium (assembly GCA_016292455.1). GTDB lineage: Bacteria > Bacillota > Clostridia > Oscillospirales > Acutalibacteraceae > UBA6857. Next base: position 28,344 of record JAEDIL010000009.1, on the reverse strand, counting down.
ATTACCCAGAAGCCGTATTCATCGCAGAAATCATAGAACTGGGGATCGTTGGGATAGTGGCTTGTTCTTATTGCGTTGATGTTGGCGCGCTTCATTATGTCAAGATCCTGAATGTATCTTTCCGTAGGTACCGCCCAGCCGTAATCGGGGTCATAGTCATGGCGGTTGACGCCGCGGATGAGAAGCGGCTGACCGTTGACAAGGATTTTTTCGCCGACAATTTCAACCTGCTTGAAGCCGATTCTCAGCGCTTTGAAGGTCACTTCATTCTGACAGGTAATTCTGAAAAGCAGCGTATAAAGCTCGGGCTTTTCGCTTGACCAGAGCGCAGGAGCTTTGATGTGCTTTTTGAAAAGGAGCTTGTTCTCACCCGAGCGGGTGATAAGCTCGCTGCTGCCGATTGCGGTATCCTTTCCGTCTTTGAGCAAAACGGCGGAAACCTCAGTGATTTTTCCGGCGTCGGAATAATCATTGATGAACATTTCAACCGTAAGGTCAGCGTCAGTATAGTTGTTCACAAGGTCGGTTGTAACATAAATATCGCGCAGACAGACTTTCGGCTCGCTGTAAAGATATACCTCGCGATAAATTCCCGAGAAGAACCACATATCCTGGTCTTCAAGATAGGTTCCGTCAGTATAGCGGTAAACAACGGCAGCGAGCTGATTCTCTCCCTCATGAACAAAACCGGTTACGTCAAATTCGTGCGGAGTGTTTGAGCCCTGTGAATAGCCGACGCGCTTTCCGTTGACAAAAACTTCAAGACCTGCTTTTGCCGCGCCGAAGAAAAGGAAAATTTCTCTTCCGAGCCACTCCTTCGGAAGATTGAATTTTGTTCTGTGAACACCGATTTCCTGTCCGGCATGGTCAATGCAGGGAATTTTTTTCTTGTCGGTGCTGATACAGTTCGGGAACGAGTTTGCGTAATAATAAGGCTTGGTGTAATCCTTCTGCAACTGCCATACGCCGGGAACGGTGATGTCCTCCCATGCGGAATCGTCAAAATCAGCGTCGGTTGTTCCGAGCGGCGCTTGCTCAATTCCTTTTTCCCAAAGGAATTTCCATTCGCCGTTCAGCGAAATTTTAAAAGGAGATGTTTTTCTTGCCGTTGCCGCCTCAGCGGTGTTATACGGCAGAGCTATTACGTGGCCGGGTTGTTTGTTTTCCCCAATAATTTTCGGATCTTCCCAGATATATTTCATGGCGTGTCCTTTCCGCAACATTCGCTGCAACAATATACATGGTAATTTTACAAGAGAACAGTTTTATTGTCAAGTAAGACAAGGTTAAGCGCGAGGAAATGTCGGCGGCGGCTCAGTCGTTCGGTTACTTTTGCTTTGAATATTTCAGTCTGTAAATTGTATTCATGAGAACGCTGTCAAGCCTGCCGATATACTTCGGTTTGCCCGACATCTTCGCGGCAACAAAGGCTTTGCAGTTTTTGGCGGTAACCATTTCGCTTGCCTCGGCTTCATCAGTTGAAACGCCGCAGCAAACAGCGCCGTTGTCTTTAATGAGAGCGGAAGTTCTGTGCTTTCCGAGCGCTTTGACAACGCGCTTTGCGCTTTTGATTGTGTCGTTCGGGTTGAACTCGGCGTTTCTGACAGTTGCACCGGCAATCTGTGCAAAATCGTCAAGCAGCGGGCGCAGAACCTTTGCAACCTTTGAAGCGGCAACAACCTCGTCTCTGGTCGAATGAATGATGCAGTTAATGTCATCACGGTTTTTATAAATTGCAAGGTGCATATCCGCCTCTGACGGATAATCGCCTCCGAGAATAACCTTTTCAAGCTTGAGCGCAAGGGTATACTTTTCGTTTCCGTCCTTGTCTTTCATAACAACAACATTGCCTTTTCTTGTGCTGTCATAAGGAACAACGGGGAAAGCCGGAGAGTCCGCGCGCTCTTTGAGCCCGCTGACATATTCGCACAGATCCCTGAAGCTTTCGGCGGTTTTTCCTGCGACCGAGGAGTATTTTTCAAAAAGATATTCCTGACAAACCTTTTCAACCTCGGAAGCAATTCTGAATGCCTCGTCATAGTCACCGCCGAGGCAGACTGCTCCGTGGTGCTTCATGATTGCGGCTTTTGAGTCGGAACGCAGGAGTGCGCCGACAACGCCCTTGCGCAGCCTGCCCGTTCCGGGAAGACCGTAGGAAGCAACGGGAATGTTGTCGCCGATAATTTCACGGCTTTCGCCGGTGATGCTGTTGATGTCGCAGCCGAGTGCGCTGACAATTGAGGCGTTGACCTGATGGGTATGAATAACGAAGTTGCACTCCGGACGGAGAAGGTAGCATTGAGCGTGAATACCCTTTTCGCTGGACGGTTTTACGTCTCCGTCATAGGAAAGGTCAGCGAGCCTTACAAGAACGATGTCGTCGGGCGTGAGAGTTTCATACGCCCTTCCGCTCGGGGTGATGACGAAGCTTTCTGAGTCCACGCGGCAGCTGACATTGCCCCATGTTCTTGCAATAAGACCGGTTGAAACAAGCTTTTTGCCGGCTTCTATAACTGTTTGCTTTGCCTTTAAAAGTTCCATTTGTTACCTCTCAGTTTTCTTCAAAAGGGCAGAACGAGTCTGCCCTTTTGATAAATTATTCTCAGTCTTTCTTAACAGCAACGTTTGCAAATACTCTGTCGAATCTTGCAAGCGCATCGTCAATCATTTCTTCGGTATAGGCTGCCGAGGTGTAAAGTCTTGAACCGGCAAGGGTAACAAGACCTTCCGCCATATATGCGGCACCCATGTGAGTCATTTCTTTCTTACGGATGTCAGTCTCTTTGAGAATCGCCGGAATTGTCCACGGCTTCGACCAGTCAATTGCAAAGTGCATTGTTCCGACGGTTTCCATGTGGCAGATTGAGCCCTGGTTGAACGCAACGAACGGAAGGTTATACTTGTCGATGATTGCGTTGAGACCCTTGGTGATTCTGTCGCCCATGAGACCGGCCTTCTGGCAGGCATTCTGCCTGTCAATTTCTTCAAGGGTATAGTAACCGGCGCAGCAGGAAATCGGAGTTGCTGCCATTGTGCCGCCGCAGAAAGCCTTTTTGACCTTCTGCGCTCCGTCAAGACCTGCGCCCATATATTTCATGTATTCTCTCTTGCCGCCGAGTCCGCCTGCTCCGGGGTAGCCGCCGGCGATGACCTTGCCGAAAACGGTCAGGTCGGGTTCAACTCCGAAGTAGCCCTGTGCGCAGGACATGCCGATTCTGAATCCGGTAACAACCTCGTCGAAAATGAGGAGTGCGCCATACTTGCGGCAGAGTCTTTCAACGCCCTTGTTGAATTCCTTTGAAAGCGGTCTTGTTCCGCTTTCGGGTCCGACCGGCTCAATGAAAACGGCAGCGGTTCCGCCGCAGAGCTGGTTCTTCCGAAGCTTTCTTTCAAGGTCTTCAAGGTCGTTCGGGAAGAATTCCTGAGTGTCTCTCATAAGGCGCATGGGTACACCGTGAGCCTGAGTGAACTTTGTTCCGGGGATACGTATACCGTAGCCGAGCTGATCTGACCAGCCGTGGTATGCGCCGCCCATTTTGAGAATGTGCTTTTTCTTTGTTGCGAGTCTTGCAACTCGACAGGCAACCATGCATGCCTCTGTTCCCGAACCGAGCATACGGAACATGTCAACGGTGGGAACGCTGTCGGAAATCTTTTTTGCAAGTTTATATTCAAACTCGTGGAAAAGACCGGTTGACGGGCCGCAGGTGTTGAGAAGTTCAATAACCTGATCCCTGACAACCTTCGGGTTGGAGCCGAGAACAGTTGGACCGCCGGCCTGAAGGAAATCATAGTATTCATTTCCGTCAATATCATAAAGCTTTGCGCCGTCCGCCTTGGTGAAAACCAGCGGGAACGGATAGTTGAAAGCAAGGTTGTGCTGAACGCCGCCGGGTATAATCTGCTTTGCTTCGCCGATCATGGCCTTTGACTTCTGACACTTCTTTTCAAAATAGTTTTCCTCATAGGAAGCGAGGGCCTCGGGGGTGATTGAGTAGATCGGCTGACGGATAAGGTTATCGAGCTTATCGGTAACGGCTTTTGCGTCAACATAATCGCTGATTGCAAATCTTGTGTCCATAAGAATATGCCTCCTGAATATTGTTTTATATATACATATACAACGCACAAAAGTGAGTGACTACTCACTGATACCAGACAATTATACAATAATAGGAGCCCTCTGTCAATTAAATAAAGTTCTTTTTTATTGCTCTGTTCATTTTGCACAAAATGTTGTTGCTTTTGTTGTGCAAAGGGCTTGTTTTTTTGAACAAAGCGTGATACAATGAGCCGTTGTGAAAAAGCATTTTGAAAAGGTGAGATTATGGACATCAGACAAGACATCAGAAATGTTGCAATCATTGCTCACGTTGACCACGGAAAGACCACACTCGTTGACGAGCTTTTGAAGCAGAGCGGAATTTTCCGCGCAAACGAGCAGGTTGCAGAGCGCGTTATGGACTCAAACGACCTTGAACGCGAAAGAGGAATCACCATCCTTTCCAAGAATACCGCAGTCCACTACAAGGACGTAAAAATCAATATCGTTGACACTCCGGGTCACGCGGACTTCGGCGGAGAGGTTGAGCGCATTCTCATGATGGTTGACGGTGTGCTTCTGCTTGTTGACGCTTTTGAGGGCTGTATGCCGCAGACAAGGTTCGTTCTCAAAAAAGCTCTCGGCCTTAAAAAGAAAGTTGTTGTTGTTGTCAACAAAATCGACCGTCCCGGCGCAAGACCGGCTGAGGTCATTGACGAGGTTCTTGACCTCTTCATTGAGCTTGGCGCAGACGAAGACCAGCTTGAATTCCCCGTTGTTTATGCTTCGGCAAGAGACGGCTATTCTTCGCTTGACAGCTCTGTCAGAGAGGGCGACATGAGACCGCTCTTTGACGCCATTCTCGAACACATCGATCCGCCGGCGGGTGAAATGGACGGTCCGCTTCAGATTCTTTTTTCCAGCCTTGATTATGACGATTACATCGGAAGAATCGGCGTCGGCAGGGTTGAAAGAGGGCACCTCAGACGCAACGAACAGGTTGTTCTCTGCAAAACCGACGGCAGCCGCCAGAATGTTAAGATTTCAAAGCTCTATCAGTTTGAAGGACTCAAACGCGTTGAGGTTGAAGAAGCAAAGCTCGGCGACCTTGTTTGTGTTTCCGGAATTTCCGACCTCAACATCGGCGAAACCGCCTGCGACCCGGAAAACGTTGAGCCGCTCCCCTTTGTCAAAATTGACGAGCCGACAATTTCAATGAATTTCATCGTCAACAACAGTCCCTTTGCCGGTCAGGAGGGCAAGTTCGTCACGTCAAGAAACCTTCGTGACCGCCTTTTCAAAGAAGTTGAAACCAACGTAAGCATGCGCGTTGAGGAAACCGACACCACCGACACCTTCAAGGTCAGCGGCAGAGGCGAACTTCACCTTTCCATTCTTATTGAAACAATGCGCCGCCAGGGCTATGAATTTCAGGTATCCAGACCCAAGGTTATCATGAAAAAGGAAAACGGCGTTCTCCTGGAGCCGATGGAGCTTCTCATTGTTGAGGTTCCGGAGCAGTATGTCGGCTCAGTCATGGAAAAGCTCGGCTCAAGGAAGGGCGAGCTTGAAAACATGGGTGTCCGTGACGGCGGAATGACCCACCTTGAGTTCAAAATCCCGGCAAGAGGTCTCATCGGCTACCGCAGCGAGTTCATGACCGACACCAACGGCAACGGTATTCTCAATCAGCTTTTTGCCGGCTATGAGCCGTACAAGGGTGATATTCAGACAAGGGACCGCGGCTCGATAGTTGTTCACGAAACGGGCGAAACCACCGGCTACGGACTTTTCAACACCCAGGACAGAGGACGCCTTTTTGTCGGCCCGGGCGTTCCGGTTTATGAGGGAATGATTGTCGGCGAATGTGCAAAGAGCGACGACGTTGTCTGCAACGTCTGCAAGCAGAAGCATCTGACAAACACCCGCGCTTCCGGCTCGGACGACGCCCTCAGGCTTGTTCCTCCCACCACGCTCAGCCTTGAACAGTGTATGGAATTCATCAAGGACGATGAGCTTCTTGAAGTTACCCCCGTTTCGCTCAGGCTCAGAAAAGTCATTCTTTCAAAGGAACTGCGCATGAAGCAGCAGTTCAAAAAATAAGTAATCAACAAAATTTCACCGTCGGAAAAGGCACCTCATCAGGAACCTGACAGGTTTCGGTACGCTTTTTTCCGACGGTGTTTTTTGTTATTATACTCTTACGATATTCGCTTTTTCCGGAGAACCGTTTTCAAAGCCCTTTGCGTTTTCAAGTGTGACCATTGCAATTGCTTCAAGCGCTTCCGTTGTCAGGAAGCCCTGATGAGAGGTGACAATAACATTCGGAAAAGACAGGAGTCTTGCCGTTACCGATGTGTTGAGAATATCGTCCTCACGGTTTTCAAAAACATTCTCCTGCTCTTCTTCGTACACATCAAGTCCCACACCCGAAAACTTGTGCATACGGATTCCTTTTATCAGATCGCGTGTGCTGATCAGCGCGCCGCGCGAGGTGTTCACAAGCAGGACGCCGTCTTTCATTTTTTCAATCGCTTCAAGGTCAATCATGTGGTAAGTTTCGCGCGTCAGGGGGCAATGGAGAGAAATAAGATCGCTGTTTCTCAGAACAGTATCCAGGTCGGTATATTCCACGAAGCCGAGCGCAGAATTCGGGAATTTGTCATAAGCTATAACTTTCATTCCGATTCCGTGGCAGGCCCGGCACATTGCCGCACCGATACGCCCGGTTCCGATTATTCCGGCGGTTTTTCCGAAAAAATTCACTCCCGTAAGTCCCATAAGGCTGAAATTGTTTTCGCGAACCTTGATATACGCCTTATGAATATGACGGTTGACGGCAAAGGACAGCGCAAGCGCATGCTCTGCAATCGCTTCCGGCGAATAATCCGGAACACGCATAACGGTGATATTCTCCTCCTCACAGGCTTTCAGGTCAACATTGTTGAAGCCCGCGCAGCGCAGAAGAATAAGTCTCACTCCTCTTTTTGAAAGCGCGCGGACAATTTTTCCGCTCACGTCTGACGCAACAAAAACGCAGACCGCGTCATAGCCCTTTGCAAGTCGGACTGTGTTTTCGGAAATGTCGGTTGCAAGATACTCAATTTCAAGCTCCGGATATTTTTTCGCAAGTGCGTCAAACGATTCGCGGTCATAAGGCTTTGTGTCATAAAACAGAATTTTCATTTTCTGCCGTCTCCCTTCGTTTTTGTTATCATTCCCCCGAGCAGCTTTTTTTATTATATCCGGCACGTTTTGAGAAATAATAAAGCTGACGGCAATCGGCTGTGACGCCGGTCAGCCACAAAAAAAACGAAAGGAAGAAGTATATGTCAGATGATACCGTAAACCTTTTAAAAGAATGTGACAGCGGAACAAAAACAGCGGTCACCTCAATCCGTGAGGTTCTTGACAACGTCAAAAGCGAGGACTTGCTTTCGCTCCTGACCGCTTCGCTCGAAAGGCACGAGCAGCTCGGCAACGAAATGAGGGAGCTTCTGAACGAACGCGGCGAGAGCGGAAAAGAACCGCCGGCAATGGCAAAAATCGGTTCATGGATGAAAATCAACGTGAAGCTTTTTGACAAGCCCACCGACAAAACCGTTGCCGGTCTCATGACTGACGGCTGCAATATGGGTGTAAAGCAGCTTTCCGTTTACTTCAACAAATATCCAACGGCAGACAAGGAAGCAAAACGACTCGCTCAAAAGCTCATTGACGAGGAAAATGATCTGCTCGAAAAACTGCGTGCATATCTTTAAACAAAACGCGGCTGCAAGCACAGGTATACCCTGATGTTGCAGCCGCATATTATTTCTTTTAGTGTCCTTTATGTTTTTGCTTTTTCTTTTCCTGTCTGAGCTCAAACTTCCGCTCAGCCTGCTCTTCCTTCTGCTCACGCGAGTGTGTTTTGCGTTCAAGCTTTCTTTGCTCCTGTTGAAGCTTCAAAGCCTGCTGCGCCTTTGTTCCGAGCGGTCTGACTTCGGTTGCTTTTTTCGCTTCGCGCTGCATACGCTTCGGGTTCAGCCGTCTTTCTTCAACAGCAGCCGCTTCAATTTCAGGACTGAAAGTCAGGTGTTTGTGATTTCTGAGCAAAAACTCATGAACCTCACTGTCTTTCGGCTCCGCACCGAAAGTAATTTTGCAGACTTCATATTTTCCGCCGCTCTCACGTTCATAGAGCGCAATCCGGAACGGCTCTTCAAACATGACGGTAATCCGCGTTCTTACAAGTGTCCCCATTGACTTTTCCTCGTTATTATTGTTGACGGCAAAAAAGCAACGAACCGCAGAAAGTGCTATCCGACCGCGTCAAACTCTGCTTTTCCCTTTGCTCCTTTTCCGCTGACGGAGATAATGTATCTCCCGTTTTCCGGAACAACAACGGCAAAGTCTGCACTTTCAAGGTCTGTTCCTGTGTATATCGCCGGTTTATCCTTTCGCCCGATTCTGAGCGAAACCGTACCCTTTTCAAGAGTCAGCGAAACATTCAGCTCCTGACCTTTTTTCAGGCTCAGCGTTTCCTTTTCCGTCCGGTTGAGTACCGAAAAGGAAAGAGAGTATTCGCTGCCCTTTTTGATTTTATTGCCGACAAAGTCCGGCTCGCAGGCACTGAAAACGAACACAACGGCAAGCGTCAGCACCGGAAGAGTGATAAACCGTTTTTTCATAAGTATATCTCCCGTTACAGCGCCATGACAAGCGTTCCGGCAGCAATCAGAATGCAGCCTATCAGCGACTTTGGCGTGAATTTTTCGTTGAGGAAAACGAAAGCAAGAATGAGCGTCAGAACTACGCTCAGCTTGTCAATCGGAACAACCTTTGACGCCTCGCCGATTTGAAGCGCCTTGTAATAGCAAAGCCATGACGCGCCCGTTGCAAGCCCGGAAAGAACAATGAACACCCAGCTTTTTCTGCTGATTTCCGTTATTCCTCCCTGTGCATCCGTGATAAACACCATTGCCCATGACATTGCAAGAACAACAACTGTCCTTATTGCCGTTGCAAGAGTTGAGTTGACGTTTTCAATTCCGACCTTTGCGAGAATTGACGTAAGCGCGGCAAAGACCGACGAAAGAATTGCAAAGAGCAGCCACATTTTTTACCCTTCCTTTCTGAGAAAGCTGCGGTTCAACAAGGGTGCGCCGCAGCAGCACTTAAAGTTTTTCATAAAGCTTTGTTCCTTTTTTGCAAAGCCACACAAGAACAAGCGCTGTAACAAGCGTCAGAAGTGCGGCAGCAGCCGACATGAACACGATTGCGCTGATTTTCTCCGACAGCAAGAGCCAGCCGCCGCCGAGAACGGCGCCTGCCAGCCAACCGGTGAAAAGCGTGATGAGAACTGCGAAGCTTTGTTTTACCGCGGCAGTCTCACTCGTCCAGTTGAGGTTCGGAATTCTGATGTTCACTGCAAGACCGAGAGCGGCATAAAAAGCGGTGAAAAGCACCGGAAGAATCACAATGAAGGCACAAAGAATCCATGACGGGCGAAGAACAACACAAAGGCAGACCGAACAGATTACCGAGGGAAGCGCCGTCAGCAAAAAGTGGAGCGAAAGCTTTGACCTGAGAATCTGCCAAGAAGTGACGGGAAGCGAAAGTGAAAGCCAGAGGTTCTTTCCCTCGAGCGAAACCGACGGAGCGGTAAGGCAGTTCATCGTTGTAATCAGACAGGTTGCAACAGCCGCAATAACCGGGAGAAAATCCTCATTGCCCTGAAGCATTTCAGCGAACGGAGCAAGAAAATCGTTGCCCTTGAAAAGGAAAAGAACTCCTGCCGCCGGCGCAAGGATTGTTCCGAGCGCGCAGTTGAGCATATATGTCGGACTTGCAACAAAGTGGGCGAGTTCCTTCGAAAGCAATGCGCCGTCCGCACCCTTTGCTTTCACTCTCTTTGCGCGGTATTCCCTTTTTGCAGTTTTTCCGCTTGATGTTGCAATTTTCAAAAAGCTCTTTTCCATGACAAAGTATGTCAGCGCAAGCAAAGCGACGCAGACAAGCGCAACAACAAGAACCGAAAGCCATTCGCCCTCGCCTGCTTTTCCGATGAAATAGAGCGGATATGCCGCGCCCTTGATTTTTTCTCCGATTGAGGCGGCATTGGAAATAATCGACTGCAAAAGAGTGTATGCGTTGGCGTATACATAGTAATAAGCAGCCAGAAAAATCAAGGACAAAACCGTTGTAACAATGCTCTTGTTTTTAATTTTTGTGCTTGCCTTTGCAACGGCAAGGCCGAGAATACACGAGAGCACAAGAACGATTATCGAAACCTCAAAAATCAGCAGCAAGCCTCCGACGACGCAAGCAAAGCTGCGGCTGCCGTTTATCCAATAGACAACAACGGCAGGGGTGATTACAACGGCGCTGTACATGAAGCCCATCAAATAAACTCCGAGGAGTCTCACGAGCATTATCTGCCTGACCGGAATCGGCATTGAAAGCAACAGGTCGTTATCCTTTGCCTGATAAAGGCTTGAATAGGTATTGAAAACACTGCCGAAAACACCCATCGTAACCGCAGTCAGCACCATTATTGTGAAGTAAAGCCAGCCGTAGCCGCCCGCAACCAAGCCGTCACAAAGCAAAAGCGAAAAATATGTAAACATTCCGCCGAGCAAGCCGACAATAACAAAAGCATAAAAAACAATGAAGCCTATTGTGCTTTTCTTTGAACGTGCCTTGCCTTTTTTGCCGTCATAGAAAAAGCTTTGATTGAGCTGATAGAGCTGCTTTTTCAAAAGAGCTTTAAACATAATTATTCCTCCAATTCAAGGAAAACTTCTTCAAGGCTGTCATCGCCGCGGACTTCCTCCATTGTTCCAGAGCGGACAAGCCTTCCGTCTTTGATTATCGCAATTTTATCGCAGAGCTTTTCGGCAACTTCAAGAACATGGGTTGAAAAGAAGATGGCGTTGCCCTTGTCGCAGAATTCACGCATCATGCCTTTGAGCGTATGAGCCGCTTTGGGGTCGAGTCCGACGAACGGTTCGTCCATTATGATAAGCCTGGGCTCGTGAAGCCATGCGGAAATTACCGCCAGCTTTTGCCTCATTCCGTGGGAATATGAGCTGACGGGGTCGGCAAGGTCTTTTGTCAGTTCAAAAAGGTCGGCGTATTTTCCGATGCGCTCTGCCCTTTCCTCTGAGCTGACGCCGAAAATGTCCGCAACAAAGTTGAGATATTTTATACCTGTCATAAACTCATATATATCCGGGTTATCGGGAATATAGGCGAGCCTTTTTTTGCATTCAAGCGGGTTCTTGCGTACCGAAACGCCGTCTATTGAAATTTCGCCTTCGTCAAACTGCAAAATTCCGGCAACAGATTTGAGCGTTGTTGTTTTTCCGGCTCCGTTGTGGCCGATGAAGCCGTAGATTTCGCCCGGAGCAATATGCAGCGAAAGCGAATCAACCGCCTTTTTTTCGCCGTAGGTTTTGGTGAGATTTTTAATATCAAGCATTTATTATTCCTCCTTAGTGAGTGCGTAAAGAGCCATGTCGCAGACCTTTCCGTTTTTGAAAGCGTTCTTTTTCATGACGCCCTCTTTCAAAAAGCCGCATTTTTCAAGCACGCGGCAGGAGCCGGTGTTATGTGTGAAGGGCTCGGCAAAAATTCTTATGATGTCGCTTTCGGCGAACACCTTTTTGCAAAGCAGCTTCACCGCTTCTGTCATAATTCCGCGGTTCCAATAATCTTCGGAAAGATAATATCCAAGCTCTGCCGTTCGGAAATGAATGTTCTCCTTCCGGAACACTCCGACGCTTCCGACAACCTTTCCGTCTGCTTCAACCGCATAGGCAAATGAATTGGTTTTATCGGCGGATAAAACGAAACTTATATAATCAAGCGCATCCTTTTCCGTATAAGGAAAAGGCAGACCGTCGCGAAGATTATCAAGAACCTTTTTATTCGAAAGCGCAGCCGCAAGGTCTTTTGCGTCTGACGGTTCCCATTCTTTAAGTTTGCAAACCATTATTCTGCCCCCTTTTTTCAGGAATCTTACTGTCTTTTCTTTCATCGAAATTTTCTCCACCTCAAAGCCGAGTGGAAGAAGTTCCTTTTTATAGCTGAGAAAGCTGTGGTCAATCGGAAAGGTCAGTATCTCCTCAATTTTTCAAAGGAAGGCAAAAGATCTTCCTCGTTTTGTATAACGACGTACTCCCACAGTTTTTCGTACTTACTCATTCAAAAAATTCTCCACTTCTCTGTTGAATTCAAGCGGATTCTTTTTTGCAACAAAATGGTCTCCTCTGAGGAAAACGAGCCTTGAATCCGGCAGCTTTTGTGCAATCAGGCATGTGTGGTTCTTTTTGATAACGTCGTTTGTTCCGGCAACAACCATAGTAGGTACACGGACAAATTTCAGCTCATCCGGCTCAATATACGGATCGTTCACCATAAGCGAAAGAAGCTCCGCTTTTTTCCCGGCCCTTTGCGAAAAGCGGGAAATCGGCTTTGCAAATCTGTATCCGATTTCAATCGGAAGCTGAATTGCGGCTTTTACTCCACCCGGAAAAAGGTTGGCTCCGTTGAGGATAAGCTTTCTTACCATATTCTGATGCCTGAGAGCAAACAGCAGCGCAATGTTGCCGCCGTCGGAAAAGCCGAGCAGGTCGCATTTTTCAATTCTGTTTTCCAGCAGAAACTCATAAAGGTCCCGTGCAAAACGGCGGATTGAAAACTCACCGCTTCCGCGTGGCGTTTTTCCGTGTCCTCTTGTGTCAACGGCTACCACACGGCGGCTTTTTGAAAAGAATTCAAGCTGATTTTCAAAATAGGTGTGGTCTTCACCGTTGCCGTGTAGAAGAACAAGCGGAAAGCCGCTGCCCCTTTCTTCATAATGAAGTGAAATGTCCATTTTTTCATTCTCCGCCAGACAAGCATTTCCGCTTTCGGAGTCTTATCGCCTGTCCGCCGTTTCTCCTTTTGTTTTTTCAAAAAGCAATTTTCTGTTTCGTTCTTCCGGCAGAACCACCGGCAATTTAAAACTCACAATGATTTATTATATTGCGGCTGCTTTTCTTCTGTTATGCTGCTGAACTTTCCTTTCCGGCAGCAGATGCTTCTGAATCCGGTATGAGTAATACCGAGCAGACTGTCCGCTTCCTCTGCAACCGAGTCAAAACTGCTTTTCATGTGATGCAGAACAATATAATCCGCCTCACGTATTTTTCCGTTCGCCGCCTTGCAGAACGCCCTGACCGGCGCGGCAAGCGCGAACACCCAGACGGGTGAACAGATTGTTACATGCGCATACTCCGAAAGCCGGGGCGGGAGCTCTTCGAGCGGCATTTCCCACTTGTGCATACCGAATCTTCCGCACCACCAGAATCCGGACGTGCCCTCAGTATGCTCGGTGGATTTCAGTTCAAAAATTTCAGCTCCGGTTCTGTCCGCTTCTTCAAGCGCCGCCTTTCTGACATATCCCATTCTTGAAAAATATACCACAAGTCTTTCATGATTTGTGCCGATATTTTTATATTTTTCTTCGTTCACTTTAAAGCTTTCCTGTTTAAGAAAAACCCATGCGGCATAGCCTGCTACCGCCTGCAAGAAACCGAAAACAAAATAGATTGTTGACATGAAATTGAGCGGAAACATATAAAACTGAATGCAGATCCAGAGCATGAGCGTTATGCCGAACAGACCTCCGAGAAAAACACCGCTTTTCTTTTTTGCAAAAAGGAGCGCCGCCGCCGTCAGATTGGTTATTCCGTTGACAAACAAAAGAGCAAAACCGGAAAAAGTGTAGTTTTGGAAAAGCACATCAGCAAAAGGAAGCTTTTGAAAATACGGCAGCATAGCGTCCATTCCCATTGCTTTTCCCGTCGGGTCAAGGAGCATTCCGCTCGCTCCGGCAACCGCTCCGAGTCCGATAAACAAGGTCCAGAAAATAAGAAGCCGTCTTGCCGTTTTAAATCTTGATTTCATATTATATCACTTCGCTTTCCTTTTTGAAACCACGTTGAAGGTTATATACAGCAACGCAAAAAACGCAACTGCACAGCAGAGAACGGCATACATTGCGCCCTCGCTCACGCTTTTTTCAAAGAAGTAAAGATTACAGTCAACACTGTCGCGGATTGAGCCGATAATCTCCTCCGGAAAGCCGAGCTCTTTCATTTCTCCGAGTGCGCCGCGCATTGCATGGTTACGGATAAGGCTCGTTGCGTATGTTCCCGGCAAAAACGAAATTATCTTCTGCAGTCCCGGTGCAAAGCTGCTTATGGGCATATATGCACCGCAGACAAAGCCGTAGCCTGCGCTGACAATTGTTCCGACAGCAGAGCCCTGTCCGTTCGTTGAAAGGAAAAAGTTGACGCACGAGGAAACAGCAACTCCGAAAAGAGTGAGCAGGAAAACGTCAAGAAATAAAAGCACAACGTCTGACGCGGAAAGATACCAGCCCATTTTAAGCAGATACAAAAGGCAGATGACAAGCGCGGTGAATGTAATTATCAGCGTGGAAAGCGCGCTTGAAACAAAATATGCCGCCGCAAGAGTGGAACGTCTGACCGGAGAAACGCAAAGATCGCGCCGCGCGCCGGAAATCTTGTCCTGAACCATGAGGAGGTTTGAGCAGAACGCAACAGTTACGCAGCTGACCGCAAGAAGCGAGGAAACAAGCTGACCTGCAACCGTTCCTTCAATGAGCTTCTCGGGCACATTGATTCCCTCCGGAATTGCCGCGCCGAAGCTGTCGCGATATACGCTCGCCAGAAAGGTTGAATAAAGCACAAGAAGAATTACAGGTGTGATAAGCGAAGTAAAAAACATTCCCTTATCCTTGAAAAAGAGCTTGGTATTGCGCTTTACAAGAGCTGAAAAAGCTGTCATTTTGTTTCGCCTCCCGAAAGTTTTTTGCCGGTTGCAGAAAGGAAAACGTCGTCCATTTTTCCCTTGGCAATTTCATAGTCGGTGAACAGCTGCGGATATTTCAGAATCAGCTTTGTTGCTTCACCGGTGTTTTCAACCGAAACACGAAATCCGTCGCCTACCTTTTCATAAGGAAGCGGAAGAGCTTTCAGCTGTTCTTCACCGAGCGAATAGAACGTAATGAAATCGCCGGCATATTTGTTTTTCAGTTCAAGCGGAGTGCCCTCGGCGGCAATTGTTCCGTTGTCAAGAATAATTACATAATCGGCGTCGGCAGCCTCCTCCATGTAATGAGTGGTTAGGAAAACCGTCATGTTTTCCTTTTCGCGCAGAGACCTGACAACGTCCCAGAGAAGCCGCCTTGTCTGAGGGTCAAGTCCGGTTGTCGGCTCGTCAAGAATCAGAATTTCCGGCTTGTTCAGAAGTGCCCTTGCAACGTCAATTCTTCTGCGCTGACCTCCGGAAAGCTTGCCCACCGTTCTTGATAGAATATCCTCAAAGCAGAGCAACTGTGAAAGCTCGGAAATTCGCTCGCCGGTTTCTTTTTTTGAAAGTCCGTAAAGCGCGGCACGGCTTTCAAGGTTATCCCTGACTGTGAGCGCCTTGTCAAGAACGCTGCTTTGAAAAACAACGCCGAGCTTCCGCGCCGTTTTTTCGCGCTGTTCGCCGACCTCGCAGCCGCAGACGCTGACGCTGCCCGAATCTTTTGAAAGGCTGCCGCACATGATTGAGATTGTTGTGCTTTTGCCCGCGCCGTTGACGCCGAGAAAAGCAAAAAGCTCGCCCTTTTTGACGCGAAACGAAAGGTTGCGAACCGCCCGGACATCTCCGAACGATTTTGAAAGATTTTTGATTTCAATAATATTTTCCATGGCTTCCTCCATAAATTTTTCCCGAGCAGGACTTTTTGAAGCGTTAAGCATCAAGGCTTCGCCACGTTGGGTAACAAATGATGTGTAACACTTGTTATTCTACAACACAACCTGTTCCTTGTCAAGATTTTTTCGCCCGAATTTTACAAATTTGCCGCCGCAGCGAAAGAAGCAGCCCGTTGCAGGAAAGTCTTTATTACAAAGCGGAAATGCAGGAACAAAAAACTCCTTAAAGCCGAAATACCCCGCACATAATAAAAAGAAGCTGCAACTTACAGACCCGGCAGAACCGCCTTGATTCTGTAAATTACAGCTTTCTGTTTTATTCTGATTTCTGTTTTGTTCTTTCAGTTGACAGGCAAAGTTGACATATAGTTTTCAAACTCCTGAACGTTTACGGCGAATTCCTCAGCGTCGCCGTTAAAAATCAAAAATCCGGCGAACACGAGCCAGCAGATTACAGCCAAAACAGCAAGAGCAGCAGTACCGATTGATATTATTATTGCAATCTTTGAATATCTTTTTGACTTTTCTTTGTATGTCTGAGCAAAGGCATAGTTTGAACTCATCATTGCAGCTTCGTAGTCATTATAATTTGTCAGCGACAACACAGCAAAAACGAGACCGAGAACGTTGAAAATTACAACATTGAGAATAATTGCAATAATTGCATTGGTGTTCCTGAGCGGCATTTCATCCTGCATCGGCGGATACGGCTGGGAATATCCGGGCTCGCCGTACCGGTTTTCGTTGTACGGACGTGAGTACTGATTGCCGGAATACTGCTGCTCTGCGAAAGGGACTTCGGTTCCCGTCTGCTGTTCTCCGGCATCGAGAGCGGCGCCGCAGTTGTTGCAAAAGCGGCTGTTTTCAGAATTATACGAATTACAGTTTTTACAAATCATGTTGATTCCTCCTTTTTTCAGATCATAGTTCCGAAAGTTTAACTTTAATTAAGAACTTCCTTTTTCAGAACGGCAATTACATTTTCGACATACTCCACAATGCTGTACCCCTCCTTTTTGAGAAGCTTTTCATCAAAATTTCTTCTCATGTCAATGACAATATAGTCGCATTCTTCAAGGTGCTTTGTTGTTTCCAGCTCATAGAGCGTTTTCCTTCCCGAAAGAACGGGAACATAAAAGGCAGAAGCAGCAACACAGCAGTCAGCTTCAACACAGCTGAGTGCATTTTCAATTGCTGCGCGTTCGCCCGCGGTATTCACATAATCTTTGACGTAGGAAAGCTTTCCCGAAAAAAGCCCGAAGAAAACGATTGCCGCGCAGGCAAGCGCAAGAAGCGAATGCTTTTCCCTCTTTTCTCCGTTTTCCTGTTCAGCAAGATTCAGCGCGGAAAGATAGATTAAAAAAGTTCCGCTTCCGAAACCGTATTGATAGCCCATCTTATGCTGGTAGCCGTAGTCCGGAACGAGATTGAAAAGAACAAGCGGAATCAGGAGAATCAGCCGCTCCGGCTTTTTTATCATGAGCGGCAGGAAAAACAGCACAACTGTTGCCTGAACAAAATACAGAAGCTTTTCCTCTTCAAAGGCCTCTCGGACGGCAAGAACGGGATCCTGAAAAACAGTTTTCAGCATAGAAGCAAAACCGCCGTCTTCATAAATCAGGTTGCCGAAGCGGCCGGTCATCACCCCGTTGCCGTATTTTGAAAGCCACGCGGTAACCGCAAAGAAATATACAACCGAGAGCAGAAGCATCAAAGCCGACTGTCTGACATTTTTCCTCGCGCAAAGGAAATAGAGCGCCGCAACAGCTGCATAAACCGGTGCGTCCTCCTTGACCGAAAGGGTCAGAACGGTAAAAATTACAATTCCGGCTGTGCTGCCTTTTTCATAAAAATAAAACAGCCAGAGCAAAAACGCAACAAGAAAGCAGTTTTCGTGAAGATAGTAGAAGCAGCCGCCCCAGAACGCCGGGTAAAGCGAAAAGCAAAGGAGCAGAACAGCCGAGAGCTTCGGCGGAATTTTCAGCCTTCCGCAAAGCAGAAGAAGCGGAAAAACCCCGCTTGCAACAACAGCCGCCTGCAAAAACAACAGCGTTTCCGGTTTCGGAAAGAGGCAATAAAACGGCAGCATCAGATAATACACCGGGGAGAAATGAACCGCAAAGTGTGACAAAAGTCCGTCGCGCTCGCAGGTGACAAGCTGCTTTCCGGTTTCTTTCATATAAAAGAACATTTGAGAAAAAAGCCCGAAGTCAAAGCAGGAAGTCTGGTTGTTCCGGTAATACAGGCAGCACACTGTTCCCACAATAACAGTAAATAGAACAAAACAGACCGAAGCCACAACAAGCAGCCCTTTTTTTGAACGTACAACGTCCGGTATTCTCACTTCGGCAAAGACGAAAACGGCAGCAGCCGCAAGGCAGAGTCCCACAGAAAACCAATCAGAATTCCCGAAAGCGGCGGCAACAACAAAATAAAGCGTTGAAAAAGAAGCAAGAATCGCACCAGTAACCGTCTCAGACTCAACGCGAAACAGAATGGCGGTTATTAACAAAAAACACAGCACGAAAAGACCGAAGCTGTATCCGGCAATTGCTTCAACGTTTTCTGCCGCATCGGGAAACAAGACCAGAAACATAAGCGCCGTTATGAACCAGCCGCTCAGGACACGCGAAAAAACGCTTTTGAAATTCAGTTCAAAGGGAAAAAGCTTTTTTAGTGTTTTCATTCAATCCTCCGACAGCAAAAGCGGGGACGCCGGAAAAAGTGCGTCCCCGCCGGCAAAATACAACATGACAATAAACAGAAATCGGGCATTATTATAACAAACACATTACAATTCAATTTTCTGATTTAGATTATATGCATTGCTTTCAGGTCGGATATTCTTTGTTCGGAGTTTTATTTAATGTCGTCACGCATAAAGCGCTTTTCCTCTTCTTTGAGGTCAAGACCGATTGTTCCGCCCGGATTCATGTTATACTTCGGGTCGAAGTAATTTTTGAGAGCTTTGAAAACGCCGAACTCGGTTCTTCCGAGACTTCCTTCAAGCCACGGCGCAAACATCTTTCCGATTCCGTGGTGGTGGCTGATTGCCGCGCCGGACTTCTGAATTGCGTCAAGAATGCTTGTGTGGTAAGCCTTGAATTCCTCAGAGGAGGACATCTTTGTCAGGAAGATGAAATAAAGGTTAGCTCCCTGCGGATAGCAGTGAGACATGTGAGTGGTGACAATGGTGTTCGGCAGCGCCTTGCAGACCTTGCGGACATCGGCGTGAACCTGAGCCATGTTCGACCAGTTGACCGTACATTCAAGGGTATCTGTGGTGACGCCGAAGTCCATGAGTGTATCTCTGAGGTACGGGTCATTGAAGCGTCCTTTTTCCCAGCTCTTGCAGACGAAAGAGGTAAGGCTCATCGCGCCGTACTTTTTTGCAATGCGGCGGATATTCTTTGCAACATTCGCCGAATATCCCTTTTCGCCGTCAGTAAAGCCGAGGAAAAGGCAGCGCTCCATATCCTTGAAGCCTGTTACGTCAAGCAGCTTCCAGAGCGGGGTTTCATCAACATTATAAAGGCGGAGCATGAGGTTGGTTTCCTCGGGGTCGGAAAGGCGGAAAACAGAGGAGAAGCCACATTCACACTGCATCATTTCTCTGCCTGCTTCCATTGCGGTTTTCCAATCCTTGAAGATATATGAAAAGCGCTTTCTGTTTTCGGGCATATATCTGAAAATTCTGAGGGTAACCTCGGTCAGCACGCCGAATGTTCCCTCCGAGCCCATCATAATCTGGTTGAGGTTGGGACCGGTTGCTTCTCTTGAATAATGGCTGGTCTGAAAATTGCCGATCGGTGTTGCATACTTTTGAGAAAGAACGATGTCGGTGATACAGCCGTAATATGTACTGTTCTGTCCGGCACCTCTCGTCACAGTCCAGCCGCCGACGCTTGAATATTCAAACGACTGCGGAAAATGACCGCAGGTATACGCACGCTTTGCGCCGAAAATTTCAACGGCGTTATTGAGAATTTCTTCAAGCTTGGGACCCGACATGCCCGCCTGAACAGTAATTGTCTGGTCAACCTCATTGAAGCGGACAACCTTGTTGAAGCGCATTCTCATGTCAAGCGAAACGCCGCCCTTTATCGGCTCGACGCCCCTTGTAACGGACGAGCCTCCGCCGTAAACATAAAGAGGAATGTCGTTTTCGGTGCAATAGGCAACAATTTTTTCAACCTGCTCGGTCGTGTCGGGATAGATTACAACATCGGGAAGCGAATCAATTCTTCTTTCGCGCAGGCGAAGAAGGTCATAGGCTGTCTTTCCGTATGCAACGGAAAGGCGGTTGTAATCGGCGGTTGAAACATAAGCGTCGCCGACAACCTCGCGGAAGAATTTCAGGTGCTTTTCGTCCATGTTGCTCTTCTGCCGAAGCTCAACGGTCTCCCAGCCGATGTCAACCGGATACTGTCTGAAATCATCGTCGGTCATGATGAATTTGTCTTTCATCATTTTGTAAAGACTCTCCTTGGGGTATTTGACGAAGTCGGGATCACCCCAGCGGAAAATTGAACGGTAGCTATCCTTCGGCGCCGCCTCTTTGATCCACTTGGGTTCAAAGTCCTTATACGGTTTTGTGCTCATGGTTTTATCCTCCTTGAAAGTGTTCTGTTATTTATTTATCTTTAATCAAAGTCCTTGCACGCCCTCAGAGCTTCGGCAAAACTTTTTTGCGAAGCCTTTTATAAAGCGGTTCAAGGCGCTTATACATCTTTGAGTAAACATTGTTGTAAATTCTTATATAGATTTCATGGGTTTTCATGTCCGGTTCAAAGGTGCGCGACACCTGAACCATACTCTTTGTTGCTTCTTCATAATCCCTGAATTCGCCTTTTGCAACAAAGGCAACCATTGAAGACCCGAGTCCGCAGGCTTCGTGAGTCTGAATACACTTGACAGGAAGACCGGTGACGTTTGAAAGAATCTGACAGACTGCCGGGCTCTTTGAGCCGCCGCCGCCAACGAAAATTTCCGTAATTTTTTTGCCGGACTGCTTTTCCATTGTCCTGATTCCGTCAAGCAGCGCAAGGTCAATACCCTCGATTATCGCGCGGTAAAAATGCTTCCTTGTGTGACCGTCCGAAAAGCCTATCATTGCGCCCTTTGCAAGCGGATTTGCCATTCCTGCACGCCAGTAGGGCTGAAGAACAAGTCCGTCGCAGCCGGGAGGAACATCGTCAAGGTGAGAGTCCAGAACACGCTCAACCGACCAGCCCTTTTCTTTCGCTTCCTGCTTTTCCTCTGCGGCGAATTCCTTGACGAACCACGAAATCATCCAATATCCGCGGTAAATCTGAAATTCGGGATTATACATGTCATTCGGAACTGCCGGATATGCCGGCAGGAACTTTTGCGGCTCAAAGTAATCTTTAACCATCATTTGAACCGTTGCGGAAGTTCCGAGCGAAACGGCCGCCTGATTCGGTCTGAGAACGGAAAGACCGAGTGTTTCGCAGCCCTTGTCCGAACCTGTTGCAATCAGCGGCAGACCTTCGGGAATTCCTGTAAGCTCGCTTACCTCTTTTCCTATTGTGCCGATTGTTTCTCCCGAGGGAACAAGCTCGCAGAGCTTTTCCTGAGGAATGTCGCAGACGCAGCGGGTAAGATTGCCCTTGCTCATCCAGCGGCGGTTCTTATAATCAAACGGAACGTGTCCGACCATGTTGGCGGCGGAGTCTCTGAGGCAACCCGTCAGCTTATAGTTCAGGTAAGTCGGAAGCATGACATACTTTGCTGTTTTTTCCCAGATTTCAGGTTCGTTTTCCATTATCCAGTTGCAAACGGAGTTGCGCGTCTGGTCCTTGACGGTATCTTCCATCTTGACAAGCCTGAACATAAGCTTTTTGACTGCGCCGTATTTTTCATCTTCTCTCGCCTGACGTTCGTCAAGCCATACTATAATGTTGCGCAGCGCCTTATTGTTCCTGTCAAGGCAGAGAACGGTGTCGCGGATAACGGTGAGGGTGACGGCAATTACATTGCCGAGCTTTTCTTTGTTCCTTTCACAAAGCTCCCTTGAAACGCGACAGATTGCGTCAAAATAAAAATCCGGATATTGCTCGGCATGCCCGCGCTCTTCTGAGATGTACGGCGTTTCGTAGCTATACTGGCTGACATCTTCAAGCTGACCTTTTTTGTTGACGAGCATTGCTCTTGTACTCTGAGTGCCGACATCGAAGGTCAGAACAAGCTTTTCTGACATAGCTGTTTTCTCCTTTTTTCTGAAAATTTAAGCTTTTTTCTCCGTTTTCTTTGCTGTTGTTTTAGCTTTTTTCGTTCTTTTCGCCCGGTTTTTTTCCGTCTCTTTTTCAGACGGCTCCGGATCCTCCGCCGTGGTCAGAACGTCGCTTGTTGCAATAACGTCAACGCCGAGCGAAAGCACGTTTTCAATAACGGCTTCTCCGCGCCTGACGCGTTTTCTGAGGGTAACGTGATTTATCTCCTGCATCACGTCAAAAATTCTTTCCTTCGGAATTTCCGCCGACACCCTGACGGGAAGAACCGGAACGGACGGGAATGCGGTTCTGACAACGGAGGAAATTGTCCGCTTCGGAGCGGTCATTTCGTCTGTTGCAAACTGAACTCCTCTTTTGCATTTGTTTCCGCTGACGGAAATTCCGTTTTCATCAGCAGTGATTTCAAGCTCACAGCTGTTGGGACAGACAATGCAGACTAATTTTTTCATTTTTTTCCGCCCTCCAGTGTTACTTTGATTTTGTCGCCCTTTTTCAGTCCGGCACCATCAAGCGAAAGAACCAGTCTTTCCATTTCCGGCGGACGAAGGAAGGGATATTTCTTTTCCTTGACCGTTTTTCCGTTTGCCGAGAAAGTGAGCGTGCATTTGTCCAGCACATCGCGGCTTCTGAAATAGAAGCAGACCTCGCTTTTTGATTTTGTAAGGTCAATCTTCTGCGGAACAATGTATGCAATGTTTCCGTCAGGTTCAATGAATGAAAACTCTCCGTCCGCGTTTTCAAAGCCGCAGGCTCCGTCAGCAGCTGTCACAGCGCTTTCGGAAACATAGTCAACAAGGTCGTTGACATGAAGCGCGTTGCCGCAGCTGAAAATTCCCGGTACGCTCGTCATAAGATTCTGGTCGCAGACGGGACCTTTTGTTTTCGGGTCAAGCTGAACGCCGAGACGCTCGGCAAGCTCGTTTTCAGGAATAAGACCTACCGAAAGAATGAGTCCGTCGCATTCAACAAAGCTTTCCGTTCCCGCAATGGGCTGCATTTTTTCGTCAACCTCTGAAATCTGAACGCCGGTCAGTCTGTCGTCGCCGAAAACTCTCGTAACGGTGTGGGAAAGGTAAAGCGGAATATCATAATCGTGGAGGCACTGATGAATGTTCCTTGTCAGTCCCGAGGGCGTGCTCTTTGCTTCGTAAACACCGAGCACCTTTGCGCCTTCAAGGGTGAGCCTGCGCGCCATGATGAGACCGATGTCCCCCGAGCCGAGAATTACGCATTTCTTCGTCGGAAGCTGACCGAGAAGATTTGTCAGATTCTGAGCAGTTCCCGCCGTGAAAACGCCTGCCGGTCTTGTTCCGTGAATGTTGACCTGCTTTGCCGTTCTTTCGCGGCAGCCTGTGGCAAGAATGAGCGTTTTGCTTTTTACTGCCGTCACTCCGCTGCGGCTGACAAGCGTGAGTTCAAAAAGACCGTCCTTTTTTTCAATATCCGTAACAAAGGTGAGCGTTGTTACGTCAACCTTTGTCTTTTTCAGCATATCCATATATCTTTCGGCATACTCCGGCCCCGAGAGCTTTTCTGAAAAACGGATAAGTCCGAAGCCGTCGTGAATGCATTGTTTGAGAATTCCGCCGAGCCGTGCTTCTCGCTCAACAAGAAGAACGCTCTTTCCTTTTTCGTCACATCTGACGGCGGCGGCAAGTCCGGCAGGGCCTGCGCCGATTATGACAACATCATAAAGTGTCTGCATCTCACTTGCCCTCCTTTGTTTCGCCGAATACTATTACGGCTTCTTCACTGCCTTTTCTGACTTCGGAAAGGGGTACGCCGAGATACTCGGCAATAATTTTCATAACAACCGGAGAGCAGAATCCTCCCTGGCATCTTCCCATTCCGGCGCGGACACGCTTTTTGACACCGTCAACAGTCGGCACGCAAACGGGCGAGCGAAGCGCGTCAAGAATTTCACCGCGGCTGATTTCTTCACAGCGGCAGACAATTTCGCCGTAATCGGGATTCTTTCTGATGAGCTCGGCTCTTTCCCTTGCGTTCATGTCGCGCAGGTGAGGAATTGCGTCTCTGTGCGGATTGAAGCTGTCGTTGCGCTTCGGCTTTATACCGTAGCAGCGGAGCAGTTGAAGAGCCATTTTTTCAATGTCAAGCGCAACTGCCGGTGCGGTTGTCAGTCCCGGAGACTGAATTGCGGCGCAGTGAATGAGGTTATGCGTTTCTCTTCCGCGCTCAATGATAAAGTCCTCTTCAAACGACGGCGCGCGGACGCCGGTGAAATATGTGATAATATCCGAGCGTCTGAGCTTTTCGGTTGCACCCTGCTGTTTTGCAAAAACGGTTGAAATGCTTTCGGGATTGGTTGCGTGGTTTTCCTTTTCAAAGGTTTCAACCGCGTCGGGACCTACAAGCAGATTGTGGTGAACGGTGTGAAGAATTCCGCCGCCTTTGGTGTGACCTGCCCCGTGTACTTTTCCGAGCGATTTTACGGTAACAACCGAACGGACAAACGCTCCCGCCTTTGTGTCAAGAATACTGTTCGTTCCGCGTCTCGGGTGAATTGAAAAAAAGCGGTCGCCTGCCATTTCGGCAACATCGTCGGCAAAAACACCGGCGGCATTGATGACAATTTTTGGATAGACCGTTCCCCTGTTGGTGGTGACAGAAACAATTTCGCCGTTTTTGACTTCCATTGAAAGAACGGCAGTGGAAAGGCTGAGCGTTACGCCGTTGCTGACGGCATTCTCAGCGTAGGCAATCGTGAGCGAATATGGGCAGACGCAGCCTGCCGAAGGGTTATAGAGTGCAAACTCAATATCTTTGCTCAGTTCCGGCTCAGCGGAAAAAAGCTCTTCCTTTGAAACTACCCTTGTGTCGGTCACGCCGTCAACCAGCCTGCGCTTTGCGGCGTAGGCTTCAACAAAAGGCTTCAGCTCTTTCCGGTCAAAGCCGACATACTGACCGCAGCGTGAAAACGGAACGCCCAGATCGCGGCAGACATCGCCGTACATTTTGTTTCCGAGAAGAACGTAATGCTGTTTGAGGCTGCCCTTTGAAAGGTCAACGCCCGGGTGCACCTCGCCGTCATTTCTTCCGGAAGCACCGAGCGCAAGGTCATACTCCTTTTCAACAAGGAGAACGTCAAGCTTCCATTTTGAAAGCTCCCTTGCGATTGAAACGCCGGAAATTCCCCCGCCGATTATGAGAACATCCGGCTTTTTTCCGTCAAGAGCCGAATCTCTGAGCGAGGGGACGCGCATTTTGGGAACGGGTGCGCCGGTAAACTTAATATTGTTGACAACGTGGATGTCCTTTTTTCCTGTTACTGCAAGCTGACAGGCTTTGACAATTCCGTCCCAGTCATTCCACTCGCCGGTCATGACTCTCATGCGGTTTTTATCGGTGAAATCTATTTTTCCGCCGTAAAGCGAGCGGAGTTTTTTCCTTAGTATTCTTTCATTCATAGCAACTTCTCCGAACCGTGTTAATCGTTTTCCGGGCAAAGAGCATCAGAAATGTGCTTTATCCGTTTCTTGCGCTGTTTTCACGCACGGATACCCGTATGTCGATTATACACTAAACATCAACAAATGTCAAAGAAAATATTGTCAATTTATCATAATGGCTGTGTCCGGATTCACCCGGTTGACTTGCCGCTTCTTCTTCAATAATTTTTGAAGGATAGCTGTGCATAAATGTTGAAAACAACAGGACTGTGTGGTATAATTCACCCTGTAAGGTTCCGGCAGCCGCAATTTGTTTTTTAAAGCGGAAATAAACTCAGCAAAGGGGAAACATTATGGAATTTTTCAAAAAAGTTTTCGGCTTTTTCATGGCAGTTTTCATGTTTTTCTTGAACCTTTTCGGCCTCGGCAGCAAGCCCGAGGACGACAAAATCAAAAACGTGATTTACATGATCGGCGACGGAATGGGCGTTATGAGCGTTGAAAAAACACGCGCCGAAACCGGGGCAGCTCTTGCCCTTGACTCTTTCCCCGTAAAGAGCCTTTCCCAGACCGCCTCGGCAAACAGCACCGTAACCGACAGCGCCGCAGGCGCGACCGCCCTCGCCTGCGCAGTCAGAACCAACAACGGCTGCGTCGGTGTGTATCCTGACGACATGAACGCCGAACAGAGCTACCCGATGAATATCTGTGAGTTTGCAAAGTCCAAAGGTATGATGGCGGGCGTTGTTACTACGGACAGCACAAGAGGCGCAACCCCGGGCGGCTTTACGGCTCACACAAGCAGCCGCAACAACACCTCGGAAATCACCGATTACCAGCTTAACAGCGGTCTTGACCTTGTTTGGGGCGTCAAAACTTCAACATGTAGCCAGAGCAAGGCGGAAAGCGCCGGCTTTGAATATGTGACGGATTATGAATCAATGGCTGCGCTGAGCGAGGGCACACGCTCCTTCGGTCAGTTCAACGGTGAAATCTGGAAAACCGACTGCGGCTCCCTGCCCAACCTCACACAGATGACAACAAAGGCAATTGACCTTCTTGATGACGGCGAAAACGGATTTTTCCTTGTTGTTGAGGGCGCGCATATTGACAAGAACAGCCACAGCAATGACGGCGAAGGAATGAAAGAAGCCCTGCTTTCCTTTGACAGCGCAGTCAGCGCGGCTCTCGACTATGCGAAAAAGGACGGACATACTCTTGTTGTTGTTACGGCTGACCACGAAACCGGCGGAATCACGCTGAAAGACGGAGCGTACGTTTACACAACCGGAGGTCATACCGGCGCAGACGTTCCCGTTTATGTTTACGGCTGCGACACCTTCATTCAGGAAGGCGAGGAGTCGATACTCAACACAGACATTCCCAAGCGTATCGTTGCAGCGCTCGAACAGGAGGGCTTCCCCTGTTCAGTAGCGGTTGCAGAATAAAAGCATTGTGAGGCTGTCGCATTTAGCGCAGAACAAAAAGAAAAATGCAGAAATACAAAATTGTATGGTTGCTTTTTTCTTTTTTAACCGTTTTTTCACCCACTCGCAGTATCTATATACAGCTTCGGGGTGAAGAAAACGTTTTCTGCATCTAAATGCGACAGCCCCAGCTATTTAAAAAACAATTATCAGGAAGTGTTCAATGAAAAGGAATTACGGAATTGACCTCCTCCGGCTGGTTTCAATGTTTATGGTCTGTGTTGTTCACACAATCGGACAGGGTGGCATTC
The DNA here is from genome assembly GCA_016292455.1 of Clostridiaceae bacterium. Taxonomy (GTDB): domain Bacteria; phylum Bacillota; class Clostridia; order Oscillospirales; family Acutalibacteraceae; genus UBA6857. Next base: position 1,144 of record JAEDIL010000009.1, on the reverse strand, counting down.
TGGAAGGCTGCAAAGAGGGAACAATTGAATATGCCGCCTATTATCTGCTCGGGGCGGCATGCTACTGCGCGGTTGATGTGTTCGCCCTGATCAGCGGATATATCGCAACGCAGCGGCGACGCGACCATTCCAAGCTGGTGAACATGTGGTTCCAGGTATTCTTCTACTCGATTGTATTGACCTTGATTCTCTCTGCGTTTTCAATTGGAAAAAGACCCGGAATGAAAGAATTTGCAATGGACTTTTTCCCGGTTATCAGCAAATATTACTGGTACTTTACAGCGTATTTTGCTCTTTACTTTGCAATGCCCGTTCTGAACAGATTCATTTTCACCGCTGATGAAAATGCGGCTAAGAGAACACTCACCTTAATTTTTGTGGTCTATACGGTTATCGGACTGATAAAAGATCCGTTTGCGACAGATAAGGGATACTCCGCAATCTGGCTGATGGTGCTCTACTGCGCCGGCGGTCTTGCAAAGCAGGCAAAAATTTTTGAAAAGAAAAAGACCTTTGTTCTTATTCTTATGTGGCTCGGCTGTCTGCTGACGATGTGGGCAGTGAATATCTTTACAAACACAGGAATTCTGCTGCGCTACTCTTCTCCGACGGTTCTGCTCAGCGCTTTGCTTTTGCTGGTTGTTTTTTCAAGGCTCGAACTCAAAGGTACAGTCATCAGAAAGCTTTCTCCGCTTGCTTTCGGAATTTATTTGTTCCAAGGCAACAGAATCATCTGGAACTATGTGCTTAAAGACAGTGCAAAGTTCGTTATGGACATGAACCTTTTTGTGGGCTTGCTTTGCGCATTGGGCATTGCGGTCATCATTTTTGTTTCAGGTCTTGCGGCAGAATATCTCCGGACTCTTCTTTTCAGACTGCTGAAAATTCCGGAACTCAGCCGTAAGCTTGCCGCTGCTGCCGACAGGGTTATCGGGAAAGTAAGCTGCGTTTTTAACTGACAGCAAAAAAGAAGACTATGTTCTGAACGGAGGTTCCCCGAATGGAAAACGACATTCTGATCAGAAGTCTCAGAAAAGATGAAACCGGAAAAGCCCTCAGACTTGTCAAAAAGGTTTTTTGGAATTTGAAGCTCCCGATTACACAGAAGAGGGCGTCAGGAAGTTTTTCATCTGTCTGCGCAAAT
>JAEDIL010000158.1 GCA_016292455.1 Clostridiaceae bacterium | reverse complement strand
CGAGACTTTTTATCGCACCGGGAAAGGCGGTGCGCTTTTTTGCATAATCAAACGGCAAAAAGTCGATAGCTCTGTAATAATCATCAAGTTTTTCAAGAAAATGTTGAAAGCTCTTTTTCTTTTCGCCCGTCCAGACGCTTTCCGAAAATGCGCCGAGTCTCGGAAAAAGGAGAATGCCTGCCTTTTTCATGTCGGAAGCGTTTTGTGTTGGCAGAATTGCTTCATAAGCAAAGGCGTTTTCGTGAGATTTGAAATGCTCATAGCAGTCCCGGACGCTCAGAACACCATACGGCTTTGAAAGATCAAGAGAAGAATCAATCAACAGCAAGCCCTTTTCCCTTGCCTCTTTTATCTCATCCTCACTTCGGCAATCGCAGACTGTGCTTTCGGGAAGTTCATATCCGTCTGCTCTGATAACAGCTTTCATTCCCAGCTTTTTGGCGTGGATTGAAAGCCTGTTAAAAAAGTCGGAATAAAGTCCTGCATCGCTCCGGTCAGGAAGCGAAAGCCGCTTTTCTTCGCAACGGGGACAGGAGCGGCGGTCAGCCTTTCTGCTCTTTTTGCCGCCGAGGTGGACAAGACCGCTTTTGAAAACCTCGCTCACTTCGTCAAGAACAGAGAACATGAAGTCGTATGTGCTCTCCTTTCCAAGGCAGAGTACGGCGCTTTTATCGGAAAAATCCGTGGCGGGGGAAAGCTGCTTTTCTTCGCAGGACAAAAACGGATAAGCAGAAATTGCAGCGGTCGTTCTGTCCGGCACGTCAATTTCAGGAACAACGGTTATGAATCTCTCCTCGGCATAGAGCAGAATGTCCTCGGTGTCTTTACGGGTGTAATAGCCCCCGTGTGGAATTTTGCCAAGACCGGTGAACGCTCTATAGCCGCCGATTTGGGTCAGCAGATAATTTTCAAAAAGCTCAAGCCGCCAGCCGCAGTCGCCGGTCAGCTTCCAGTGGAAAACATTCAGCTTGTTGAGCGCCATTGCGTCAAGAAAAAGCTTTACCGCCTCGGGTGTGAAAAACCAGCTTGAGCAGTCGAGCATGAATGCCCGTCTTTCGGTTTGCGGATAGTCATGAACCGAAAGTGCGCAAAGCACGCAATCGTTTTGAAAAAGCAGACTGCAAAGGGTCTGAACTCCCCAGAATACGCCGGCTTCGTCTGCGCCCTCAATCAGCACGCTGTTTTCCCTGACAGTCAGGCGGTAGCCCTCTTTTTCTTTAACGCTGTCCGAAACGCAGAGTGTGACGCTCTCTTTGCCTGTGCCGACAAAGCTTGTTTCAAAGGCTTTTTTGCAGAATTTATAAAACGATGCAAGAGCCTTTTCGCTTTTGGGGTCTGCTGAGATTTCCGCAAGGCGCGTGAGTTTGAAAACGGGGCTTTCGCTTTCAATTTCAATTTGCTGTGGTTCGGGAATGATGTTTGTCTTCATAAGCTTTTCGCCCCCCAAAAAAGTTACTGTTCAGCCGTTTCTTCGGTCTGTGCTTTTGCTGTTTCAAGAATTTTGAGAACTTCACCAAGGGTTTCAAGCGCAGTGAATTTTGAAAGCTTGACGGAAAGATACGGCTTTGTTTTTCCTGCGCTGACCATCACCCTGCCTCGCATCAGCTTTGAAAGCATGGCTATTGAAACCGGGTCGACTTTCTGCATAAAGATAAGCAGAATGTCGTTACGCTGCGAAATTTCATAGATGCCGAGATTGCTGCAACGATTGCGTATCAAGGCAATTTCTATAAGACCGAGCACGCTCTGCGGCGGTTCGCCGAAGCGGTCAATGAACTCGTCAATAACGTCCTGCGCGTCGTCCTTGTTTTTGACGCAGGCAATGCGCTTATACATGAACAGCCTGTTTTTGACCGATTCGATATAGTCCTCCGGGATGTGCGCGTCAACGGCAATGTCGATAAGGCATTCGTTTTCCTCGTCCATATCAGGACGTCTTTCCTCGCTCTTTTGGTTTTCAACCGCTTCGGAAAGGAGTTTCAGGTACATGTCGTAACCGACAGCCTC
>JAEDIL010000069.1 GCA_016292455.1 Clostridiaceae bacterium | reverse complement strand
AGGCCGCAGTTTGTGCGCGAGAACTGGATGAACCTGAACGGCACATGGGCATTTGAGATTGACCAGGGCTGCTCCGGACGCGCCCGGGGGCTGGTGGAGCAGGAAACGCTTTCCGGCAGCATCCTCGTGCCGTTCTGCCCGGAGAGCGAGCTGTCCGGCGTGAACAACAAGGACTTCATGCGCTGCGTATGGTGTCATCATCATGCTCAACAACAATAAGCGTATTGCCGAGGTCGCGCAGATGCTTCAGCGTTGAAATAAGCTTTTCATTGTCGCGCTGGTGCAGTCCGATGCTCGGCTCATCGAGTATATACAGAACGCCGACAAGCGCTGTGCCGAGCTGAGTAGCAAGGCGTATGCGCTGGCTCTCGCCGCCGGAAAGCGTTCCGGCAGAGCGCGAAAGGGTCAGATAGGAAAGACCTACGCTTGAAAGGAAGCGGAGTCTGTCGGCAATCTCCTTGATAATTATTCTGCCTATCATGAGGTCGCGTTCGCTGAGTCTTGTTTTCAGCTGTTCAACAAAAGCAAGCGATTTTTCAATCGGCATTGAAGAAACCTCGTCAATGTTTTTTCCGTCAACGGTGACGGAAAGCGCCTCCTTGCAAAGCCTTGCTCCCCCACAGTACGGACATTTTTCGCTGACCATCAGCTGTTCGATTTCCGCCCGCGAGCTTTCGCTTCCCGATTCGTTATACCTACGCTGCATGTTATTGATTACACCCTCAAAGTCGGTAAAATACACTCCGCCGCCGAACGAAGTCGGGCGTTCCATTTTCATTTTTTCGCCCTTTGTTCCGTAAAGAATTGCGTCAACGGCCTCGGCAGACATCTTTTCAACCGGAGTGTCAAGGGTAAAGCCGAATTTTTTGCCGAGTGCAGTATAATACATTCCGGCAATTGAGCCTTCCCCAACGGAAGACCAGCCATGCGCTTTTATAGCTCCCTGACGGATTGAAAGCTGCGGCTCAGGAATGACATTCTTTTCGGAAATTTTCATGAATACTCCGAGACCCGAGCATTTTTTGCAGGCGCCGAAGGGATTATTGAAAGAAAACATTCTCGGAATAAGCTCGTCAAAGCTGACGCCGTGCTCCGGACAGGCATAATTGAGCGAAAAGAGCTGTTCGTCAACGCCGATTCGCTCAACAAGAAGCAGACCGCCGGAAAGCGTTGTTGCGGTCTCAACTGAATCGGCAAGCCTTGAACGGATTGATTCTTTCATCACAAGGCGGTCAACAACAACCTCAATGTTGTGCTTCTTGTTTTTTTCAAGCTTGATTTTTTCCGAAAGGTCATAGATTATTCCGTCGATTCTGGCGCGGACAAAGCCGCTTTTCCTGACCTGTTCAAGCTCTTTGACAAACTCACCCTTTTTTCCGCGTGCAATAGGAGCAAGGAGCTGGAACTTCGTTCCCTCTTCAAACTCCATAATCCGGTCAACAACCATGTCAACAGTCTGCGGCTTGATTTCGCGTCCGCAGACCGTACAATGCGGAACGCCGACTCTCGCATAGAGAAGACGAAGATAATCATACACCTCGGTAATTGTTCCGACTGTTGAGCGGGGATTCTTTGATGTTGTCTTCTGGTCAATAGAAATTGCCGGAGAAAGACCGTCAATGAAATCAACGTCCGGCTTTTCCATCTGACCGAGAAACTGGCGCGCATAAGACGACAAAGACTCCACGTAGCGGCGCTGTCCCTCCGCATATATTGTGTCAAAAGCAAGCGACGATTTTCCCGAGCCGGAAAGGCCGGTGAAAACAATCAGCTTGTCGCGCGGAAGAACAAGGTCAATATTTTTGAGGTTATGCTCACGCGCACCTTTTATGAATATTTTTTTCTCAGGCACTTTTTTTACCTCTCTTTATCATCTTATTGCTTTGAGCTTTTCGATTTTATCGCGAAGATATGCCGCATGCTCAAATTCAAGAATTTTAGCCGCCGCCTGCATTTCGGCAGTAAGGCTTTTGATAAGCTTTTCGCGTTCAGTGCGCGGCATACGCTTAAAGTTCTTTTCAACATCGGTACGCTTTGAAGATATTTCAAGAACGTCGTGAACATCCTTGACAATTGTTTTGGGAACAATTCCGTTTTTCTCGTTATATTCGCTCTGAATTCTTCTTCTGCGCTCAGTCTCCGTAATCGCCCGCTCCATTGACGGTGTGACGCAGTCTGCGTACATAATAACCTCGCCGTTTGCGTTTCTTGCGGCTCTGCCTATTGTCTGAACAAGCGAGGTTTCCGAACGCAGAAAGCCCTCCTTGTCTGCGTCAAGAATTGCAACAAGAGAAACCTCGGGAATGTCAAGTCCTTCCCTGAGCAGATTGATTCCGACAAGGACATCGGTTTCGCCGAGACGAAGGTCACGGATAATTTCCATTCGCTCAATTGTGTCGATGTCATAGTGCATATACCTGACCTTGATGTCAAGATTTGAAAGATAATCTGTCAAAGACTCCGCCATCTTTTTTGTCAGCGTTGTAATAAGCACGCGCTCCTTGCGCGCAGTCCGTTCAAGAATTTCGCCGACAAGGTCGTCAATCTGCCCCTCGGTCGGGCGGACGGAAACGAGCGGATCAAGGAGTCCTGTCGGACGGATGACCTGTTCAACAATCTGAGCGCTCTTTTCACGTTCAAATTCTCCGGGGGTCGCGCTGACAAAAATCTTCTGACCTACAATATCATAGAATTCATCAAAGCGCAGCGGTCGGTTGTCATACGCCGACGGCAGACGGAAGCCGAATTCGATAAGGCTTTCCTTTCTCGCCCGGTCGCCGGCATACATCGCCCTGACCTGCGGCAGCGTTACGTGGGATTCATCAACAAAAAGAAGAAAGTCTTCGGGGAAATAATGGAGAAGCGTAAACGGACTTGAACCTGCCGGTCTTCCGGACATCACTCTTGAATAGTTTTCAATGCCCTTGCAAAAGCCCGTTTCGCGCAGCATTTCAAGGTCATAGGTTGTCCGCTGACGTATTCTTTCAGCTTCGAGAAGCTTTCCCGCGCGGGTAAACTCCTCTGCCCGCTGCTCCATTTCTGCGTGGATCTCACCGATGGCACGCTCCATTTTTTCATGACCGACAACATAATGGGAGGCAGGATAAATTGCAACATGAGAAAGGGTTGACTTGATTTCTCCGGTCAGCGGGTTAATTTCGCAAAGGCGGTCAACCTCGTCGCCGAAAAACTCCACCCTTATCGCAGTGTCATTTGAATAAACGGGGTACACCTCAACAACGTCACCGCGGACGCGGAACTTGTTGCGGATAAAATTGATGTCATTGCGTTCGTATTGTATCTCCGTCAGCTTACGGATCAGCTCATCGCGGCTCTTTTCCATTCCGGGACGAAGCGAAATAACCATGCTGCGGTAGTCAATCGGGTCGCCGAGTGTATATATGCACGAAACGCTGGCAACGATTATTACATCGCGGCGTTCTGAAAGCGCAGACGTTGCGGAATGGCGGAGTTTGTCTATTTCATCGTTGACAGCGGAATCCTTTTCAATATAGGTATCCGTTGTCGGAATATACGCCTCCGGCTGATAATAGTCATAGTAACTTACAAAATACTCAACGGCATTTTCAGGAAAAAACTCTTTGAACTCTGAGCAAAGCTGAGCGGCAAGGGTTTTGTTGTGAGCCAGAACAAGCGTCGGTCTGTTGAGCTTTGCAATGATATTTGCCATTGTAAAAGTTTTTCCCGAGCCGGTGACGCCCATAAGCGTCTGCTCCATATTGCCGTCATTCACGCCCTGAACGAGCCTTTCAATCGCCTGCGGCTGGTCGCCGGTCGGCTGATATTTCGAAACGAGCTTAAACTTATCCATCAGCTCACCTCCACGGCGTATATTCTACCACAAACATTTTAAAAAATAAGAACAAAAAAGAAAAATAGCAAGGCTTAGTGAACAAAAGTTCGAGCCATGCTCTTTTAGGCTGAGGAGCGCCGGAGTCAGAGCAATCCTGTGATAGTCACCTTTTCCGTCAACACCAATTGCCCCTGAGACAAATTTTTTCGCGCGATGCGAAAAACAGCGCCGAAAACCGTTTTAATTTTTGCACTGATGCAAAGCTGTCTGCCGCTTGCCTTTGAATTCAGCCGCAACCGCTGTCGGGCAAATTGCTTTCGTTCGCCATCTTAATCTGACCGCCGGAATACTCTTTCGGATATTTCAGCACTAGGACGCAGAAACTTATTCTGAGGTGATTGAATGCTTCCGATTCTTATCCGCGGAGTAATCGTTTATGTGATTATTATAATCGGAGTCAGACTCATGGGCAAAAGACAAATCGGTGAATTGCAGCCGTCAGAGCTGGTTATCACTTTTTTGCTTTCCGACATTGCTTCAATGCCGCTTCAAAACAGCAATACTCCCCTTATTCAGTCAGTTGCGGCTGTTTTTCTGCTGATTGCGCTGGAAGTGATGACTTCCTGCCTTTCTTTGAAATTCAGACCGTTCAGAACGCTGATTCAGGGTCACCCTGTAATGATTATCAAAAACGGGCAGCTTCAACAAAAGAGCATGAAAAAGATTCGGTACAGCGTTGATGACATTATAGAGTCACTGCGTCTGAAAGATGTTTTTGACATCGGCGAGGTTGACTACGCGTATGTTGAAACCAACGGCGCGCTCAGCATTTTGCTGAAAGAGAACAGAGAAAACGATTCAGCGCTTCCCTGCCTTGTTATCAGCGACGGCAAGGTGATTGAGCGGGAATTTGACCTTTGCGAACTGACCGAAAAAAAACTTTACGGCATTTTAGAGGAAAAAGGCGTTGAGCTTAAAAACGTATTACTGATGACATATTCAAAAGGCGGAAAAATGAGCTTGGTTTTGAAGAAAGGGTCTGATTGAATGAAACGGCTTGCTCTTTGCGCCGCACTTCTTCTGATTTGCTTTGCCGTTGCGGTTTACGGTTATTTTTCGCTCAAAAACGGCTGTGAAGAGCTGATTGCCGTTCTTGAAAGCGCGGCTGTTTCAATCAGGGAGAAAAAAAACGAAGAAGCCGGAGAAAAGCTTGCCAAGGCAGACAGACTCTGGAAAGAAAAGCAGCGCTCCTTCAATGTTTTCCTTGACCACGACTCTCTCGAAAATCTGGATTCATCTCTGCCTGCATTGAAAAAACTTCTTGATTCCGGAAATCCGGACCCGGCATTTGAGGGAATTCAGAAATGCATTGCCGCTTTGCAGAACATTGTTGACGAGCAGAAAATATGTGTTCAAAACATATTGTAATCACCGATTAAAGCTGATAATATATAAAAAAGGGAGGTATTGATATGAACAGACTGCTGATTATCTGGATTGCTCTCGCCGTTGTTTTTGCTGCGGTCGAAGCCGCAACCGCTCAGATTGTGACCCTTTGGTTCGCCGTTGGTTCCGTCGGCGCAATTGTTGCAAACGTGCTGGGCGCGAATGCCACGGTTCAGCTCATCGTTTTTGTTGCTCTCTCGCTTCTGACACTTGCAGTTGCCCGTCCGTATTTCAAGCGTTTCATTAAAACTAACGTTCAGCCGACAAATTCGGATATGTGCATAGGTCAGGAGGCCGTTGTGACGGAGGAGATCAACAATCTCCTCGGGCAGGGGCAGGCAAAAATCAAGGGCGTTATCTGGACGGCAAGAAGCGCGGACGAAAGCGTCATTCCGAAGGATTCGGTTGTGACCGTTAAAGCAATCGAGGGAGTCAAGCTTATTGTTGAAAAAAAGTAAACACCATTGAGTAACCCAATTTTTGTATCATCAGGAGGAAAAAACATGGAAGGCTTTGTATATGTAATTATTGCACTCGTTGTATTCATCCTTGCGGTAATCGCCGCAAACGTCAAAATCGTTCCTCAGTCAAAGGCGTATGTCATTGAAAGACTCGGAACCTATCAGTCAACATGGCAGACCGGACTTCACATCAAAATTCCCATCTTTGAGCGTGTTGCAAAAATCGTCTCGCTCAAAGAGCAGATTGTTGACTTCAAGCCCCAGCCGGTTATCACAAAGGATAACGTAACCATGCAGATTGATACCGTCGTTTTCTTCCAGATTACCGACCCGAAGCTTTACACCTACGGCGTTGAGCATCCGCTTGCCGCAATTGAAAACCTCACCGCAACAACTCTCCGTAACATAATCGGCGAACTTGAACTTGACCATACTCTCACCTCACGCGACACCATCAATGCAAAAATCAGGGGTATTCTTGACGAAGCAACAGACCCCTGGGGAATCAAAGTCAACCGCGTTGAGCTGAAAAACATTCTTCCGCCGCGCGAAATTCAGGACGCAATGGAAAAGCAGATGAAGGCAGAGCGCGAACGCCGCGAAGCAATTCTGCGCGCCGAGGGTGACAAGGAAAGCAAGATTCTTGTTGCGCAGGGTCAGAAGGAAGCAAAAATTCTTGCTGCCCAGGCAGACAAGGAAGCCGCAATCCTCCACGCCGACGCTGTCCGCGAGCAAAAGATTCGCGAAGCAGACGGTGAAGCTCAGGCAATCATTGCAATCCAGAAAGCAGAAGCTCAGGGTATTGAACTCATCAACGCCGCAAGACCCGGCAAAGAGGTCATTGCGCTGCGTTCACTTGAATCCCTTCAAAAGGTTGCTGACGGACAGGCAACGAAAATCATCATTCCGTCTGAAATTCAGTCAATTGCCGGTCTTGCAGCAAGTGTAACCGAGCTTGTCAAGGAATAATCGCGGCAGACTAGCAACTGAAAACATCTAACGGCAGCCGGGAAAGCATCAGCTTTTCCGACTGCCGCTTTGTTCTGTCAGTCCACATTTGCCGCGGTATTAAATTCCTTGATTTTTGCTCATCATAATGGTATAATGCGAGCACAAAGTTTTTGTTATCAGAGGTGCTTATAATGATTAAAATATCTCCGTCCATTCTCTCATGTGATTATTCAAAAATGGGTGAAGAGTTTGAAAGAATGAAACAATGCGGTGCTGACTGGCTGCACATTGATGTAATGGACGGTCACTTTGTTCCGAACATAACACTCGGCGCGCCCGTTGTTAAGTGCATGAGAAAATGCAGCGACCTTGTTTTTGACGTTCATCTCATGATAAGCGACCCGAAAAAATATATTCCGGACTTTGTCAAAGCCGGCGCCGATGTAATCACCTTCCACATTGAGTCTGACTCACCGGTTGAAGAAACGATTGAGCTAATCCGCTCCCTCGGCTGCAAGGCAGCGCTTTCGGTCAAACCGGGAACACCTGTTGAATCTGTGTTCCCGTACCTTGAAAAGCTTTCAATGGTGCTCGTTATGACAGTTGAGCCGGGCTTCGGAGGTCAGAGCTTCATGGAAAGCATGATGCCGAAGGTCCGGGCGCTTCGCGACGAAATTAACCGCAGAGGTCTTGACGTTGACATTCAGGTTGACGGCGGAATCAGCGAAAAGAACGCAAAGCTTGTCGGAGAAAACGGGGCAAACGTGCTTGTTGCAGGAAGCGCAGTTTTCGGCTCGGCAGACCCGAAGGAAACAATCAGAAGCTTAAAGGCACTTGCCGCACAGCACGACTAAGGCATTCTCATCAATCAGGCAGGTTGAGTGTTCAAGCAGTATTTCCCTTTCAGTTCCGGAAGCTTCCGTCCCTGAAAGGTATTCGCAAAGCAGAGCCGAAATTTCCTGCGGACAGTCACGGACCAGAAGAAAGTATTCCTCTCCCCTTTGATACAGCTTTGACGGCGGAAGACAGCCGAAGGATTTATATACCACGCGTGAGCCGTCAATAAAGCTGCTGATGTTTTCGCCCCAAAAAAGTGCGGTTCTGATTTCCTGCTTTCCGGAGCAATCCCCTTCTTTGAATATCATCAGACACCCGCCGAAGGAGTCAGGCATCACCTCAACTTCAAGCGAGCTGTATTCGCCGAAAAAAAATCCCGTTTCACTGCGGATTTTTTCAAGAATGCTTCTGACCAGCTGCTGAGTTTTCGCGTTGGAGTAATCGAGCTGTTCATAGGTGATTTCGCTTTTTGAAAGGTCATCCTTTGAAAGCTCAACCATGACGCTTTTTCTGTCTGTTATGTCGATTCGCATTGTTCTGTCTCCTTTATGTATCAACTTTCTCCATGCAAATGATACTCCTGTTTCTATTACAAATCAATGAACAAATTATGGCAGCGGACACGCTTTGTTTAATCATGCATCCGCGCCGAAAAACAACCTGAGGTTGTTTTTCGGCAATCAGCCGCACCACGAGGTCACGCAATGAAATTTAAAAAGCCGTTCTCAATAAAAAAAGAACCTTATCCAACGGATGCAAAGCCAAGGGTAAAAAACAGCTATTACACCTTTTCAAGGGAATACCCTGCGTCAATGATTGTTAAAACAAAACGCGTAAGACGAAAAAAAGAGAGAATCCGCTCGGCGCTGCGTATTGCTTTTGCAGTTGTGTGCTTCATTCTCATATCCGCAATCGCTTATTTTTTTGTAAGCGTTGGTCTGGAACTTTCAAACAAGCCTGCCGATGAGGTGGGCGCCCTCTCCTCAGTCTCAAAGGACGAAATTGAAAATCTTCTTGAAACCGATGTTCTGCGTGCGCTCTATATGCCGGAAAGAATTCTCGGAAACCAAAAGGAGCTTTCCTCTTTCATACGCAAAATCAAACGCAAAGACTGCAACAGCGTCATAATCGACTTCAAAAACAAAAGCGGAAGGACTTTATACTCGTCTCAGAACGAAAACGCTGTTCTCGGAAAATGTGCAATTTTTGACAACGAAACCGTCAGAGACGCCATTCAGGAATTTGAAAACAACAATATCAATGTAATTGCCCGCTTTTTCTGTTTTGAGGACGAAACCGCCAGTTCAACCGAACCGGAGTTTGCCGTCAAATACAAAGACACAGACGTTCTGTGGCTCGACGAGCTTTCGGAGGGAAAGGGCAAAACATGGCTCAATCCTTATTCAAAAGGTGCCGTCAGCTATCTGCTCGAACTGATAAACGAAACTGTCTCTTTCGGCGTCAAGGGCTTTATTCTTGAAGCTGTCTCTTTTCCAAAAGCCGAGGACATTTCCACCGCCGGCTTTCCGGGTGAGAAAAGTGCCGGAGAGCGCAACAAAACTCTGCTTCGCTTCATCGAAAAGGTCAAAGCCGCTGTTCCCAAGGGCTGCTTTGTTCTCGCGGCAGAAACCTGCGCCGATGCGTTCAACGGAAACGAAACGCTTTATTCCGGCTCTTTGAACAAAAGCTTTGCAGACGGACTTTGCGTTGACACAACCGTTCGACCGGAAGAATATGTGATTGACAAAAAAAGCCACTATTCCTCTCTCATGACACTTCTCACGGGAATTGCCGGGAAGCAGTCATCCGGCAGCAGCCTCGTTCCGGTAATAAGCATTGACGATTACACACGCAGATACGTCCGCACGCTTGAAAGCGCCGGCTTCAACAGCTACATTCTTTTTGACGAAAGCGGCAATTATTGACACATTTGTATGTGATAAAATGATGTGACCCAAAAAGAAAGAGAAGTAACTTCAAAATATGGTATAATGAATTCACCACAAAACCATTAACCAAGAAAGAAGTACTTCTCATGAATATGATAGCACAAGAAGCAAGAAAAAAGCAAGAGATAGTAAAGCAAGCAATAAAAAATGGAAA
>JAEDIL010000068.1 GCA_016292455.1 Clostridiaceae bacterium | reverse complement strand
GCTCAAAACGAAGCGTTCAGACGCATTATTTCCGAACAGCAGCACGTTCTGAACCGTCATTTTGTTGACTCAAAAAAGGTCAGAACGAACAACTGCGGCTATCATAAAAAACGGACGGCGGAAACGCCGTCCATGATTATTTGCATAAACACATTTTTTACCGTTGCTTGAATTCCTGATTTGACATCTTAATATCGCCGAATGCGAAAAAATTTCTGTGTTATATCTTTTTCGGTCTGCGAAGCAGCATAAAAAGAAGCTCCGGAACGGTTCCTTTTTTCTTCTGATATTTCTTGCCGCCGTAATAAGTGCCGGTCGGTCTGAAATCCACCACCTCTTGCGGTGAAAGGGTAAAAAAGTCCCGATCCGCCGTAAAAAAGTCGGCAACCTTTCCCGGCTCTAAGGTGCCCCTGACGTCACTTTCTTCAATGCTTTTTGCTGCATGGGCGGTATAGCAGCGAAATGCCTGAAACGGTGTGACGGATTCGTTTTCGTTGTAAAACTGCACCATGCCAAGCATTTGCAGATACGGATCCATATCCTGTACGGGAGAATCCGAAGAGCCGCACACGCACACTCCTGCATCGTACAGAGATTTCAGCTTCATGCGGCTGATGATTTCCCCGGGAAGAAACTGCTCGTAGGTGTGCAGATACCGCTTGTCTATCCAGGCATAGCCCGGCTGCATCATAATAGCATATTTGCCCTTGCAAATTGCCCGGAAGCTTTCGTCGTTCATAAATTCGCAGTGCTCAATCCGGTTCGTGTGCTTGGAATCAAGCTGTTCAAGGGCGTGTAATATTCGCTCAATTGCCGCTTCGCCGATTGCGTGGCTTGCAATCTGATAGCCATTTTCGTCCGCCTCTTTTACAAGCTTATCCACAAACTCCTGCGAATAATAGCAGGGTGCGGTTTCTCCCGTATCGTTAAACGGCACATAGAAAGCGGCGCTGTGTGAGCCGGTCGCACCGTCCATCTCCCAGTCACCGCAGCCGCCGACTCTCGGGTGAGTCATCTTTTTGCGGAACGGTTCAACGCGTTTCAGATCGGTATACTGAAGATAGAGCCGGACGCCGACGTCAAAATGCCTTGCAAGTCGTGCGATCAGTCCCGTTGTGCTGTCTTTCGGTGAATCGCCGTTTCCCTCCAAGGCCCCGACTACGCTGATTCCGTAGTAAGCGCAGGCGTTCTGAAACCTTGCAATGCCCTTTGCGAGCATCGGAAGCGTGATCATTGAGCCGACCTTGTTGATGATACGACCTTGTGTACGCTCGTTTTCCTCGCCCTGAAGGACACCGCTGTGCCCCTCGGGGTTGATGCCGACAAGCTCGAGCATCTTTGTTGAAAGAGAGGTGCTGTGCCCGTCGATGTTATAGATGACAACCGCACGTCCGCCGCACCAGTCGTCGAGTTCCTCCTTGGTCGGCATACGTCTTTCGTCGATTGCCGTTAAGATATAATTGTTGCAGGCGATAACGGCGTCTTTTTTTTGCCCGGACACATAGCTTCTCAGGCGTTCCTCGACGCCTTTTAAAGTATGCGGCTGCACTCCCTCGGCAGTAATTTCGCAGATATTAAAGCCCATTGCCATCACGGCAACCGTCAGAAGCATGTGTACATGCGCATCAATCAGGCACGGGTACACATGCTGTCCATTGAGGTCAATGACCTTTGTGTTTTTGTCGTGCACCGTGGCTTTTTGAGCCGGGTAAAGCTCTCTGATGACGCCGTTTTCAGTAAGCATCGAGCCAAAAACTTCCGATTCAGTACGTCCCGTATGGATAACGGCGTTTGTAAACAGTGTCTTGCTCATACCGGAACCACACTTCCCACCGCCATCAGGATATAGGCGAACACTATCAGCAATTCGAGCGGAAGTCCGCCCTTTTTGATAAGATTATGCTCGGGTGATTCTTTCCGGGCGTTATGGTACGCCGGGACAACCATCATGGCAATCAGAATCGCAATCAGACCGCCGGCTGTCCGCATCAGCTCCATGAATCCTGCAAGATTGAAAAGCACCACAATGAGCGAGGGCAGGGTAGCCAGAAGCCAACTGATTTTTGTACCTGTGTGAAGCATATCGTTTACAATGCCGCCCAGAGCGAGCGACAGTGACCAATAGGTAGTCAGCATTGCAAGAATTGTGAAAAGACTGCCGATTACCTGAGCCCACAGACCGATTCCCTGACTCCAGCCGACCATGGCAAGCTCAGTAACCTCGGCTGATGAAATCAGCGAGCAAACGGAGATGACGAGAATCAGCAAAAATGTGTTGAACAGTCCGATAAAGACTGCCTTATGTATTTTCTTTTTGTCACCGTCAAGTCCTTCAACCGCCTGCGGCACCGAGAAAAAGGCAGACATAGCAAACATGGCAAGTCCGTAATAAGCAAGCGCATCGTTTACCGTTCCGACAGAAAGGCTGAGCGGATTTCGGGCTTTGATAAAGGAAGCAACAGCGAGTACGCCGATCAGCGCAAAAATCACCGTCACGGCAATTTTTTCGGAAATGCCGACCGCTTTTAGTCCGAAGAGAACAACAGAGGCCGCAACCGCATAGAAAAGAAGCTTTGCGACAATCGGCGGAATAGGAAGAAGTCCGACGATGACCTCTTCGGCGCCGGAAATATACGCCGCAAGGTTCGTCACGAGAATAACCGCCATCAGAGTAAAGAAAATCACGGATAAAGGCTTTTTCCACTTTCCTCTGAAAAGGAAGCGGTTAAGGCATGAGATGATCTGACCGCCGTTGCCCTCTTTGAAAGCGATTTCCGCAATCATCAGATGAAGTACATAGCTCGCAAGAAGCGCCAGAATCAGAATCAAGGTTGAAAGAATAATTCCGTTTCGTGCCGCCATGTACGGCATACTGAGGACGCCTGCGCCGATTCCGTAGCCCGTAATGATACAGGAGGCCTCCCATGTCGTCAGTTGTTTTTTGTTTGTGCTCATTTTATTACCCCCATCTTACCGGAAAGAACGGTTATCAGGTTCCTTAACCGGAAGTTTTTTCACATATCCGACAGCCTGTAAAGGAACAAGCAGTCTCTTCTGTAATGACTTATTATATCACAGCAAAGCGAATTTGATAAATACTTTTCAAGGCTTTCAATTTTAATACTTTCGGCACATAAATTCAAGAACTTTTTCTTGTTTTTCCGCCGTCCAATCTATAAACCGGGCACGGCCTGCGTTATCCGTAAGCCGTGCCTCTCAGTATCAATGCATTCAAGCGCCGTTAATTCGTTTATCTGCAAAAGAATGTTACGGTTATATCAAACGAACTCGCAGCTTAATCTGACGGATCCTATTCTTCACTCATTTCCGTTTTTTTCACTCAATTCCAGTTTGTTGATATAGTCAGTGATATAGATGTCGGCGTCAATCCAATCGGTATCATAAAAGTTCTCATCAGTTCGTCTGCCGGAGCCAGAAAATATTTCAGTTTTTTTGAAATCGCTCAGTTCTTTTACCACGTTTCCTCCTGTACCGTCACGGAAAAGGTTTATATGCATTATAGCAAAGACACAGCAAAACTGTGGGCAAAATATGACACATAAGAGCATTGCTCAAAGCTGTTATTTTTGATTTATTTCCAGACGCTTTTTCCTAAGTTTGATATACAGACTTTGCGGAATCGCGCATTTTATTATCTGCAAGCACACGAAAATGACAATGTATCCGTATGTATAAGCAGGAAAGCCCATCAATTTGTATCCTTTGAAAAGGACATATGCGCCGTTGAGTCGGGTGCCAAGGCTTCTTCTGGCTGCCGCCGCGCGGTCATCGCGCATTTTGTAAAGGGATTTTTCAAGATTGCGCCCTCTGTAACCTTTGGCATAAAGTCTGAACCATAGGTCCATGTCCTCAACCCGAAAAGTTCTTTTGTCCTCTGAATATCCATTTACACTCCTGAATGCTTTGCTGCGTATCATGCAGGGCGCGTGGCAGTGTACCGGACTGTGCCTGATAAAGTCTTTCTTTGCAGGTTCGGGAATTGTGTGGTTTTCTCCCCAGTCACCGTCGCTGTCAAAAAAAACCATCTGTGTGCTGACAATGGCATACTCCGGATGAGTATCGAGATAATCGACTTCGGTTTCAAAACGTTCGGGAAGAGATATGTCGTCTGCGTCCATTCGGGCTATATATTCTCCCTGCGCCTTTTCAAGGCAGCGGTTGAGCGTGTGGTTCAGTCCCATGTTCTGCCCGTTTCTGAGCAGTACGAACTTGTCCGGATATTTTTCAATGTATTGCATTGCAATTTCAAAGGTGTTGTCTGTTGAGCCGTCATCACACATAATCAGTTCCCAGTCCGTAAAGGTCTGCGCCAGTACGGAATCAATTGCTTCACACAGAGTTCCGGCGCAGTTGTATATGCCCATTATCACGGAAACTTTTGCACTCATTTGAATTGTTCCTTTCGTCTTTTCGGGTAATAATATATTTTACGAACACAAAAACACAGTCACACACTCTGACAGTGTTCTCTTTCACTTCCGAAGTATACTTTTTCAAGTTCAATCCTTACTGCGTTATCTGTGTATTTTTGCGCCCTCTCAAATCCGGCATTGCCTAATTTTTCTGCCAAAGCGCTGTCATCAAGAAGAAGTGAAATTTTTTCGGCAAATCCGTCTGCGTCGGAAGGGGAAACTATGAAGCCGGTTTTTCCCTCAACAACAAGCTCTCTGTGACTGCGGTTTGAGGAGGCAACAACCGGCTTTCCGAGCATCATTCCTTCAATTATGTTCAGCGCCATTCCTTCACGGAAACTGCATGAAACAATAACGTCGGCAATGTTTGCAAAACGTTCAAGGTCAGTCCGGTAGCCGAGAAAAACGACATTTGTTTCAAGTCCGAGGCTTCTGACTTCTTCTTCAAGCTGCGGCAGGGCGGGTCCGTTTCCGGCAAGGAGAAGCCTTGCTTGCGGAAAACGCTCTGTCAGTTTTTTCATTGCTCTGATTGCAGTCAATTGGTTTTTGTTGGGCAGAAGCTCGCCGGTGCAAAGCAGAAGCTTTTCTTCCTCCTTGTAACCGAGCTCAAGCCTCAACGCTCTTATTTCATCAGCAGAAAGCTTTTTATACTTTTCTGAGTTCGCTCCGACTCCGTGAATGTGCACGGCATTGGTGGGAAACTTTGCCTTTGCAAGCGCATAGTCCTCATCGGCAATTGTTATCAGTGTATCGGTAAAGCGGCTCATGAGCTTTTCAACCGGGTACCAGATGAGCCAGTTTTTAATTGGCGCGCCTTTGTAAAAATGAAAACCGTGAGCGGTATAAAAGACTTTTGTGCCGTGCTTTCTTGTTTTGCGAGAGGCGAGTCTGGTCAGAACGCCGCCTACCGGTGTGTTGCAGTGAACAATATTGTAGCTGCCGTCATCAATAACCTTTTTCAGCGCTTTGTATGCGCTGATGTTTTTGAAAGAAAACGGCGAACGGTCAAACGGAACATCAAAAACCTTATCGGCAAAGTCAATCCTGAGTCCGTTTTTTTCAGCAAGATTGTTCCTTGCAGCAACGCAAACTTCGTATCCGTTTTCATGAAGCATTTTTGCAACCGGTCTGTGAAATTGCGCAATGTGGCTTTGTACTGTTGCCACTAACAAAACTTTTCCGTTCATTATTTTATCCTTGCCTTATATAATATTGTTCTGAATTTGTAATACGCCTTTTCCATGAGGATTCTGTAAGAATGAAAATACAGATTACGTATTTCAACCCGGGCATCAATAATGCTCTTGTTCATGTGAGCCATAACTCTTTTATGCACAGAGTCAGATTTTCTCTCTTCGTGAGGGAATGAAAGAAACAGTTCAAGAATTTTTCTGTTGTTCATCGGCATAGTCACTCTGTGATACAATTGCTGCGACGAAACCACAGACACACCCCAGCAGCCCATACGTACTTCCCAATAGAACATGTCAGACGGCTCATAATTGAATAATTTCCTGTCAAGTCCGACTTCTTTAATAAAGTCATAATAGATATTATCTGACCATTTCAGCAAGAAAGGATGACCAAAATATCTTGTTTGGAAAATGCTGCATTGTCTTTCGTTTATCAGACCGCTCATATCAATTTGATACTTTCGCTCCAGAAAGACTCTTGCGACTTCCGATGCCCAGGACTTTAATTCAATATCATATGCATCCAAGTCATGTAAATATATATATTTTCTGATCTCGTTGTCTGCAAGATTAACAAAGTAGTTTGTGTTGTGTTGAAGAAGTTTCTTTATAAAACAGAAATCTTCAAATTCATCGTTGTTATCAGGTATTTTATAAAGAGTATGTTCAAGACCAAGCTTCTGACAAATCATCTTTGCACCTTCTGCATCAACTGATTCTTGTGGCTTTGAAGAAAAACTGAAATAAGAAAACCTGTCATACAGTCCGTTTGCACAAGCAAGCGTGGTCTTGCTGTCAGTACCGCCTGAAAGCGAAATTGTGCATCTGTCCCATTTTTCGCTGCAACACTTTATGCCGTTGTGAATTAAACTGCTGATTTTTTTCACGGCGTCTTCTTTTTCTTTGTCTCCGGTAAACTCAGGATGAGGGCAGACCGGATAGAATCTTTTAATTCCGAATACACCGTCATAATTGACATAGGTGTTTGCACCGATTCTTTTCAGTTCGTCATAGGGAGTAATATTACCCGGTAAGTGTCTGTTGCCGATGTTATAGCACTTGCTCTGAACAAGTTTTATAACATTTTCATTCATTTTTAAATCATGCATGTCTGCAACAAGCTGAGGGTGTTCAGTAATATACATTGCACCGTTAACCTTGCCGAAGTAACAGCCGGTCAGTCCGCAGGCGTCCTGGCAAGCAATGACATTGTTTCCATCTGCCAGAATAATCACATGCAGTCCTGTGAATTCGCTGACCTTTTCAAAGTATTTTTCAATACTTTCCTGATAACAAGAAATCAAATCCGAACAGAGTTCATTTTCGTCACACTTCATGTCAAAGGGATTATATGCATGACCGATAATTATCGAACTGATGTTTCCGACAGATTTATAATAGAATGTTTGCTTTTCCTGAACATATAAGTGATATTTGCCGACGGTTATGTGCTGCCAGATGTCGTAAAACGGATAAACTGAGGTGTTTTTTATTTCAACGTCTGTGAACAGATAACCTCTCCTGAAAAGCATTTCCCTGTATTTTTGATTCTTGTCAAGCACCGATTTCAGGTAATTCTTATAGTTTTCCATTTCCGACACACTCCAGATTCTTAACCAGTAAATCAAACATCCGTCTATGATTGTTTTCACCTATGAATGAATTGTGTGGCGTAAGTATTACATTTTTCATACACCACAGGGGACTGTCTTCATCAAGCGGTTCATTCTCAAACACATCCAACGCTGCATGACCGCCATGAAGAAGCCACTCAACAAGGGCAAATTCGTCTGCAACAGCCCCTCTCGAAATGTTGACAAAAACAGCATTTGACTTCAATGCGTCAAAAACACTTTTATTGATAAGCTTCTGCGTTTGTTCCGTCAGCGCAATGCAGGAAATGAGAATATCGCAATCTGAGGCAGCAGACGAAAGCTTTTCAAGCGGCAGAATCTCATCAAAATTCTCCAACGTTCTTTCAGTGCGGTTTACGCCGGTGATATGACAGCCAAAAGCTTTGAAGAGCTTTGCTGTTTCTTTGCCGACGTCTCCGCAGCCGAGAATACACACTCTTTTTTGAAAAAGCTCTATCAGTGTGCGATGCTTTTCCCATTTGCGCCGCTTCTGGTTTTCAGCAAAAAAGCGGCTTTGCTTATAAAAACCAAGAACAGCGCTGATTGCAAATTCTGCCATGGGCTTGCTGTATACTCCGCGGGCAGAAAACAGTTCAATTCCGCGTTTACGGATTTGCCCGGCCGGAATCCGGTCAAGTCCAGCACTTGTGAGCTGAACCCGGCGCAGATTCACAAACGGCTCAATTGAATTAAAAAGGAACAGATTGTTGCAGACTGCCGCCTGATAGAGCGACGGACTTTCAGGCATCACACGCTCATCGCGGTGAAAAAAGACCTTGTGACCTGCCTGCTCAATCAGCGCTTTCTCTTCGGCTGACGGCTCAAACGCCCCGGTAAAAAGAATGTTCATTTATTTATTTATTCCTTCCTCAATCTTATCAACGCAGGAAACAACTTTCAGTCGGTTTTCTTCAAACCGGTCACTTGTCCAGCAAGAGCACTCTTTTTCAATCCGTCGGATGTCGGCAACGCCGTTTCTGAAAATCTCACGAATCTCATTTTTATCCGTAATGATTTCTGTGTTGCAGAAGCTGCGGGAAAGAATGACAAACTGAGAGCCGAGTCTTACATGCTCTGCAACGATGTAATCTGCCGGGAGTGTACCGGAGCCGGGACGTCCGACTCCGCCGAAGCCGCAGGGTATTTCAGCAAACTGAATTGTTCTTAAAAGCTTTTCAACTGTGCCGTCAGCGAGGAGTCTGAACATGAATTTCATGTTCAGACACAGATGCAAATCGTTGAGTCCAATGTGCATCATGTCAATTCCGGGCACGCTGAGCGCTTCGGCAAGGTTTACGGCAGCGCTGTCGGTTTCAAGCAAAGGCATTGTTTTTGCTCTTCCTTCAACCATTGCGGAAAACCTTCGAAGATCGTCTGCCGTCCGCCACATCGGGAGCATCAGTATGTCTGCACCGTTTTCAATTGCAGAGTCGATTTCAGTTTTTGAGTCCACATTGAGAGGATTCAGCCGGGCCATGACCTGTGCTTTGCCGTTGAGTGCTTTTTTAACCTTTGAAATATCTTCAACGGTATGGTGAGACTGAACGGTGTCCATTCCGCCCTGACGTTCGCTCTTTCCGAGAACTTCCATATCAACGAAAACGATGTCAACTCCGTTTTCGGCGGCAATCACAGCAATTTCGGGATCATTTGTGATGTACATCAGTTTGAGCATATCAGCACCTCATGCGGTTGTTCCGACATTTTCATTGTCGTCATTGCGAAGCACTTTTGCTACTGTCAAAAACAGAATTTTAATATCAAACAAAAGTGAACAATGGTCAACATAGTAATTGTTCAGTTCAATGCGGCGGTTCCATTCAACGGTTTTTCTGCCGTTCACCTGTGCCCAGCCGGTAATTCCCGGACGAACGTCAAACATGTGCCGCTGTTTTTCGGTGTATTGTTCAAGCGGCCACGGATGATAGGTCAGCGGTGGTCTTGGACCGACAATTGCCATGTCGCCCCTGATGATGTTTATCAGCTGCGGCAGTTCGTCAATGCTTGTCGCCCTGATAATTCTGCCGACTTTTGTAACACGGGGATCTCCGCTTTCGCTGTAAACTCCGCTGCCTGTATGTTCGGCACCGACAGACATGGAGCGGAATTTATACATTGTAAATTCCTTTCCGTTAAGACCAAGCCGCTGCTGTTTGAAAAGCACCGGACCCGGAGAAGTCAGCTTTATTGAAGCGGCAGTTGCCAGCATGAGAGGGGACAGCAAAGCAAGAGCCGGAATCGAAATAGCCGTATCAAGAATACGTTTGCCGAATTTTTTGTACATAAAGCTTCACCTGCATTTTTAGTTTTAGAAACAAAGCTGCAATATTGAATTTAAGAAAACAGTTTCCGGTTTTCCGAAACACT
>JAEDIL010000157.1 GCA_016292455.1 Clostridiaceae bacterium | reverse complement strand
TTATGGGTATCTGCGAAGGCATTTGCGTTCTGAACTTCGGTCAGATTATTGCAAAGGGTACTGCTCAGGAGATTCAGTCCAACCCGGCTGTTATCGAAGCCTATCTCGGCAACAAGAAGAAGAAGGAGGGTTAAGCCATGGCAATGTTAAAGGTTGAAAATATCAACGTCTATTACGGCAGCATTCACGCCATAAAGGACATCAGCTTTGAGGTTGAACAGGGCGAAATTGTTACCCTCATCGGCGCAAACGGCGCAGGCAAGAGCACAACGCTCCAAACCGTTTCCGGCCTGCTTCGTTCAAAGACCGGATCAATCACTTTCCTCGACGAAAGAATTGACCACATTCCGCCTCACAAGCTTGTTGCCAAGGGACTTGCGCAGGTTCCCGAGGGAAGACGTGTTTTCCTCCAGATGTCCGTTCTTGAAAATCTTCAGATGGGTGCTTTCACAAGCAAAGGCGACACAAAAGCCGACCTTGAAAATGTTTTTGAGCGTTTTCCTCGTCTGAAAGAAAGAAAGAGCCAGATTGCCGGAACTCTCTCCGGCGGCGAACAGCAGATGCTTGCAATGGGACGCGCCCTCATGAGCCGCCCGAAGCTGATGATGCTCGACGAGCCCTCAATGGGTCTTTCTCCGATTCTTGTTGAGCAGATTTTTGACATCATCAAGGAGCTTCACAAGGCAGGGACAACAATTCTCCTCGTTGAGCAGAACGCTGAAATGGCACTTCAGGTTGCAAACAGAGCTTATGTTCTTGAATCCGGAAGAATCACGCTTACGGGAACCGGCGCAGAGCTTGCCGCAAGCGACCAGATTAAAAAAGCATATCTCGGCGGCTGAGAACAGCGCCGGCAAAAACGTACCCCCGAAAGGCGATGAAGCTTTTCGGGGGTTATTGTATAAACAACAATCAGTCCGCCGCATTTTCTGCAACGGACTGAGCCTTTTTTTCACGCTGTCATTTGAGCATGCCGTGGTATCTGCCCATCCAATACGGAAGCGTATAGGTTGTTGAGCCTTCCATAACAGTGCTCTGGCTTTCGGTTCCGAGCCAATAGGTTGAACCGTTGAATTTATGAAGCGCTCTTTCATCCGGAGCAGCAACTTTCCACGAAAGCTTTCCGCCGCGGAGAACAACTCCGATAATCTGAACAACGCCGGAATCGCTGTCTGAGAAGAACGGCTTTCTTCCGTTCGGATCATAGGACAACTCCGCTGTTCCGTTAATGCCGACCGCTGAAAGATTGAATTCCGCAATATCGTCGCGGTTTGAGTTTGACGCGAGATAGCGGCGCAGGTCAATCGGATGACGGCTCAGCGACCACGAAGCGGTTTCAACAAGGCTGTTGCCGTAAGCGTCGGTCTTTTCCTCATTGGGATAAGCCAGCTGATAAATATAATACCAGCACGGGTTTTCGCTGTGTGAAATTGAGTACCACCAATCGTTGAGTCCTTCTCTGTAATAGGAAAGAAGCTGTTCATCGTCCTCCATCTGGAACAGAAGATAATAAGCAAGCATTGCCATTTCTTCGTCGGAATAGTTGAGGATAAGTCGATACACAAATTTGAAAAGACTTGTGTTGACAAGCGGGCGGAGTATGAAGCCGAGAACCGGAGAAACACCGTTCGCATATTCAAGAATCGCCATATTATAGCGTTCAAGCTCCTGAGTCATAATCTTTGCATATTCATAAGCGGGGTCGAGTGCAGCCATGCGATATTCATCTTCCCACTTCTGATCGCCGGTAACATAAGCGGCAACCTTGAAAGTTGAAAGAATTACCGAAGTCTGGAGCGGAGCGCCGCCGATAACCTGTCCGTTGTGAAGATAGGTGCGGTTGAACTTGCCCCATGTTGTTGGCTGACCGCTGCCGTCGCAGAGCGAATAGCCGTTGTCAACAATATGCTGAGCAAAGGAATCCATTGTTTTTGCGATGAGAGCCTTGATTTCAGGATCCTCTTCGCCGAGAATATCATAGGCAAGCTTATAAAGGAAAACGTGTCCGATAATTTCATCGGCGC
>JAEDIL010000156.1 GCA_016292455.1 Clostridiaceae bacterium | reverse complement strand
TGAAATCCGACAGGGTTCCTGCGCGGCTTTTGCACAATCTGACGAAAAATCTGACGGCGTAATCTGTACATCAGTTTTAATCAGAGCTTCCCTAAAAAAACGAAAGTTGCCTTCGCTTCGGCGAAGGTCTTTTCTTTTTCTCTCGTTTTTAAATTGATAATAAGTCTTGATTTTAACTCATCAGTATTGTATACTTTTGTTGTAATAATAAGATACAAGGTGGTATTTTCTATGGCAAAGCTTCAGGATATTGACAGCATGGCGGAACAAAAAGGCTCGGGCGTTATGACGTTCTGGCAGTTCGTCAAGTTCATTTTCGTCAGTCTCATTGCAATGATCGTTCAGTTTGCAACTCTCAACCTTTTGCTCCTGCTTCCGCAGGTCAAGGCAATTGTTTCACAGCCCTATGAATTCTGGGTTTTTGTTTCTGACGGACTCAAAGAAAACGGTCTCGGCTATTTCATTGCATTCAACATTGCCAATATTCTTGCCCAGATTGTTGCTTTCTTTGTCAACAAGGAAAAGACTTTCAACTCCGGCGCAAATGTTGCCGTAACGCTTCCGATTTACCTCGTTTTCACCGTTGCGCTCATCTGCTTCTCTGCGTGGCTTTCTCCCACTCTTCAAGGCGTTTTTGTCAAAATGGGAATAGGCGCACAGGGTGCAGCCAACATTTCAACCGCTTGCTGCTCTGCGATTCAGTTCTTCCTCTATTTCCCTGTGGATAAAATTCTCTTCCACAAGAAAAAGGAGGATAAAAAAGAACCGGCTGAGGAAAACAATTAAAAAGACCTATTGTGACGGAAAGCGTTTCCTTTTCCCGGGCTGTTCAACCGGGTGAAAAACGCTTTCTTTTTTTACAAAAAATCCATACTCGACGGAGGAAAAATGTTCAGGTTAATTCAATGCGCAAAAAATACATATTATCTTAAATGCTTTGCCAACACCGGAGTTTATTGCCTCGGAAACGGCGAAGTGATTCTCATTGACAGCTGCGACCACAAAAAAAGCTATTCCGACCTTGACGCTCAGCTTGAAGAGCGCGGCTGGCGCGTCAGGCTGATAATCAACACTCATGCCCACGCTGACCATATTTTCGGAGACAGATTTTTCAAGGAAAAATACGGCTGTGAGATATGTTCAAGCCGGACGGAAAGCCATCTGACCGATATTTCGGATATTGAGGGGCGGATATACTTCAACGCCGTTCCGATAAACAGGAAAAACAACTACTTTTTCAGACCGGTTTCAACCTATTCAAAGCCGCTGACAGAGGTATCCTTGCCGGAAGGGTTTAAAATTCTCCCTCTCCCCGGTCACACCTTCGGAATGATTGGTGTAAAAACTCCCGACGACGTCTGGTTTCTGGGCGACGCCGTGCTTTCAAAGGTGACATTTGAAAGCTATAAGATGCCTTTCTTTTTCGACGTGAACGAAAGCATCAAAACACAAAAAATGCTTGCCACGCTCAAAGGACAGCTGTTTGTTCCGTCTCACGCGGACGTCTGCGAGGACATTGCGCCGCTTGCGCTCTACAACGCCGACTGCCTTGAAAAGCTGAAAGAATATTTCCTTTCAATCAGCGGCGGCAGAACGGTTGAAGAAATTTTTGCCCTTTGCTGCCGTCAACTTGATTTAAAATTTGGTATGGATCAGTTCGGCAAGCTGATTTTTACCGTCAAATGCTTTTTGCAGGCGCTGATTGATGACGGAAAGCTCACAGCAGAGCTTCGTGACTATCACCTTGTCTATAAGAAAATTGAGATTTAATTAAAGCGGCAGAATATGCGCCGTGAAATGATTGGTTAATGAAATCACGAATGTATCTATATTTCGTTTTGAAATTTGCTCTGTTTACATATCCATGCGTTTACAATAATCTTCCCCAAGTGAATTTCAGCCGTTGTAAATGAATTAAGATTTGATAAATCAGGTTAGCTGCTGATATTAAGGAAGCTCTGATTAAATCTGATGTACAGATTACGCCGCCAGATTTTTCGTCAGATTGTGCAAAAGCCGCGCAGGAATCCTGTCGGATTTCAAG
>JAEDIL010000008.1 GCA_016292455.1 Clostridiaceae bacterium | reverse complement strand
ACCAAACTGCGCTACGCCTCGATATTGGTTTATTCTGTTATTTAAGCTGTTCCCTCAGGGCTGCTTTGCTCGCCCTCTTGCGGTTCCCAAATTTTTCTTCGGCTTGGGGCGCCGGAAAAATTTGACCGCTGCGCTTCGTTTTGCTCGCTTCTTCTGCCGCAGGCAGCGCTCCCAAAACTCACCCAAAGCAGAGCGCACCAAACTGCGCTACGCCTCGATATTGGTTTATTCTGTTATTTAAGCTGTTCCCTAAGGTCTGCTTTGTTCGCCCTCTTGCGGCTACGAACCATGCCAAAGAAGTATAACCCATTTTTTGACTTTTGTCAACGAAAAGAAAGAATTTCTCCGGTTGTAGCACGCGCCGGAAAGAATTTACCGCCCGTTTTAGGGCGGTAAATTGCTCCACATTATTACTGCTGCGCCGCCGAAACAATCCGTAAACAAATCTTTTTATTCCGGCTTGTCAGTCGTGAGATAATCAAGGAATGACCAGCCGTGAATCACTTCTCCGTTCTTTTTGATTTCAAGATATGCCCAATTGTTGTAGGTGAAGAAAACAAATGGTGTTTCCCCGTCTTCAAGGTAAACCGGTTTGCCTGTTGAAGAATAGCAGACAAGGTTATTTCCCACGTCGCCCTTTCCGCCGACTTTTTTCGGCGAGCTTCTGACGAACAGTCCGGCAGAACCAACGTCATATACAAACATTGTTTGGTTCACAGCCTTTGCCTCGGCATAGTACGGAGAAACATCAGACTTGACATACACAATCACCCTCGAAAGCGCCGATGAAAACGCCGAAGCGCAGGCATACACTTTTCCGTCAGCATCAGAATAGGCAGCTGCCGCAGAGGCGGCGTCAGCTTCTGCCTTTGAAACGGTGCTGTTTCCGAACGCAATGAAGCGTCCGCTGCCCCCGGCATTGATTTCCACTTGACCTTCCGCGTCGATGATAATCAGAATAAAATCGTTTCCGAGCTTGCCCGCAATGCTGCTGACATCAATTCCCAGTCCGCCCGGAGAAACAAAGAAAGCAACACTGATTCCGCTTTTCTGAGAGAGAGTATCGGCAAGAGTCAGCAGCCGCTCATGGCAGTCAGCGCTGACAACACCCTCCTCATCCACAACGGCAATAATGCAACCGTCAGACAGCGTCTTTGAAAAAAACGGCGCTTTTTCTCCGTTGCTCTGAACAGCATTTACGCCGCTGACGGGCTTTTTGCCGCTTTCTTCCTCAGAGGAAGCTGTACCACCGATAAAGCTGATTGAATTAAACTGCTTGTCCTTTTTTATAAAATTGTCATAAACAAACCAGCCGCCGACTCCGGCAACAGCCAGAGCAATAATTACTACGAACAGCAACATCACGTTTGTTTTCTTTTTATACGGAATTTCGGAAGAATCACTTTCCTCCTCATATTCTGCAACATTTTCCGGCGCGGTCTCAAATTCCGAACCGCTTTGGGAATCCCAGCCGCATACGCCGCAAAAGCGATTATTCTCTCCGATGTTGTTTCCGCATTTTCCACAATACATGATAAGCCTCCGTTCAGAAAACCGATTTGGTTTCACGCAGTTTTTCTATGCGAAAAGCATATCATATTTTTTCTCAATACACAACTGTTTGCATCAACTTTTTTCGTTTCATAGCCGCACTTCAAAGACATACTGCTACAAGAAAAAACAAGCTTCTGCAAGTTCCGACAATATGCGAAGCAGCCGGCGGAAAACTGCTTTTCTGCCGGCTGTTCTGCCATGCCGAGCCTGAAACGGCGTCGGTTTTATTCAGTTCTGAGTGCCTCAACGGGATCCTTCTTCGCGGCGAGAGAGGACGGAATCAGTCCGGCAATAAAGGTCAGGAAAACGCTTATGCAAACAAGCACAAGCCCGTTTGTGAACGGCAGAATTGCCGAAATCGGCGCTCCCGTCAGATGCCGCAGCAGAAGATTTATCGGTATTTCAAACAGTATCGTCACACCGATACCGATTAGTCCGGCGGAAAGACCGATGATGAACGTTTCTGCATTGAATACGTTTGAAACGTCACGCTTTGAAGCACCGATACTTCTGAGGATACCAATCTCCTTTGTACGCTCAATAACGGAAACGTAGGTTATAATTCCTATCATTATTGAGGAAACAACGAGCGAAATTGCAACGAAAATAACGAGCGTATAGGTAACA
The DNA here is from genome assembly GCA_016292455.1 of Clostridiaceae bacterium. Lineage (GTDB taxonomy): Bacteria > Bacillota > Clostridia > Oscillospirales > Acutalibacteraceae > UBA6857. Next base: position 31,843 of record JAEDIL010000008.1, on the reverse strand, counting down.
ATATTGATTGCCTGGGTTGCAAGGTTCATTGCAATTCCGATGTAGTCCGTACAATTGATTGTCAGCTCCTCGTGACCGTCCTTTGAAACGGTTTCGTTGTAGAAGTCAACCATCTTGTTGACCTCTTCCTTGGTTTCAAAATCTTTCGGATAAAGCGAAATTGAAGTCGGGTTGCCCTCATCGGAATAGCCGATTGTTTCATAGGTCTTTTCAAGCGAGCATTTTGAATTGACGGTGTCAATGTATGCCTGCTTGAAAGCGAGAACCTGTTCATCGTCAAGATAGCCCTCCATGAGTTTTTTCTGGAGGTCGGACATATCGCCGAAGTCAAACATAGACGACATATCCATAATATCTATTTTTGAAAGATCCATGTCCTTTGCCATGCTGAGGAACGGGGCAATGTTGAGCTTGTTAAAATCAATTTCATTGAGATCAATATCGGCAAGGTCAAAGTCATTGACCGTTTTGTCAAAGAACTCCATTCCGGTCAGAACATCTTTCTTCGGGTTTGCAAGCTGCTCTTTCACAACGGCAGACTCTCTCGTTCTTTTGAGCGCATATTCCATCAGCTCGCCCGTGTAACCGATATAGCCGGTGCCCACGGAAAGAACGTTATCCTTGCTCGGGCGTACTATTCCGACGACGTTGACATCAATCGCATCTTTGAGCTGTTTGCTGACAAAAAGCGCGTTGCCTCTCATATCGTTCCACAGACCGGTCTTTTGGTCTTTCAGCATGAGGTCGCTGTTGGTGAGCATTTTGAATTTGAGGTTGAGAATATCCTGATAGCTGTATTTGTTCTCGTTTGCGTCGCCGGATTCAAGCTTTTCTCCTCCGGAAAGCGCGTTCATAAGGTTGGCTGTGAATTGGCTCTGATCTTTGAGACCGAGTGCATACGCCATAAGCTCGGTGACTTCGTTGTTTCCGTCAACAATTACAACAACATCGTTGAAATTCTGCGGAAGCGTTCCGTAAATCACATCGTAATAATTGCCGATTGTTTCGTTGTCGCCGACAAGCTGCTTCCAGAGGTTTGTGTAGCTGTCAAGGTCAACAAAGCCTTCGAGACTTGACATTGACTGCATATTCATGTTGTCAAGCAGAGTGCTCGGGTTGACCTGAATCGGGTTTTCGCCCTCCTGAACTCTGTAAACATTCAGCTTGGTTGTGTAATTGAACTGAACGTCATTGCAAAGCTCGTCAAACTTTTCGCGGTTTTCGTCAATGTATTTTTTGAAGCTTTGGAGATTGTTTGAATTCGACTGAGCAACAAAGGTGTTAATCATTGTGTTGAAGGAATTATTGACATAAACAGCGTCTTTATCATGGTCTACACCGAGCAAGGGGTTAAGTCCCAGCGCGGTCTGCAAAAGATTATCGGTGTTTACCGCTTCCTTTTCAACCGACATCGGAAAAAGCAAAAGCGCGTCGCTTTCAACTCTGTCAATATAGCCGTTGATTCCGTTTGAAAGGGCAAGCACCATCGCAATGCCGATGATTCCGATTGAACCTGCAACTGCTGTCAGAATGGTTCTCGTCCGCTTTGTGACAAGGTTGCGCAGCGAAAGAGTGAAAGCGGTGGCCATTGACATCGAGGGCTTTTTACCCTTTTTCTTTTCCTCTTCGGCCTTCTGCTTTTCTATTTCAAAATCGCTTTCGCCCGGAACAAACGGATTCGAGTCGTCGATTACGCTGCCGTCAAGACAGCTGATTATTCTCGTTGCATACTGTTTTGCAAGCTCCGGGTTATGAGTAACCATAATAACAAGCTTATCCTTGGCAACCTCTTTGAGCAGCTCCATAATCTGAACGCTCGTTTCGCTGTCAAGCGCGCCCGTCGGCTCATCGGCAAGGATAATATCCGGATTATTGATGAGCGCTCTTGCAATTGCAACACGCTGCATCTGTCCGCCGGACATCTGAGTGGGCTTTTTGTAGATATGCTCTCCGAGGCCGACTTTTTTGAGAGCCTCAATTGCCCTTTCGCGCCTTTCCTTTTTTGATACGCCGGTAAGCGTCAGCGCAAGCTCAACGTTTGCAAGAACGCTCTGGTGAGTGATGAGGTTATAGCTCTGAAAAACAAAGCCTATTGAATGGTTGCGGTATGTGTCCCAATCGCTGTCGGTAAAGGTTTTTGTTGACTTTCCGTTGATCACAAGGTCACCGCTTGTATAGCGGTCAAGACCGCCGATTATATTGAGCATTGTTGTTTTTCCGCAGCCGGAGGGACCGAGTATAGCCACGAATTCGCTTTCTCTGAAATTTATGCTGATGTTTTTCATTGCGCGGACGGTGGTGTCGCCGGTTACATAATCTTTGACAATATCTTTAAGAACAAGCATTTGTTACGCCTCCTTGTTAGTTTCGTTTTCCGGCTCGGTCTTCGAACCGGCAGCCGCTTTTTCGGCTGCGGCTTTTCTGAACTTTTCAATTGCGTCGTCAAGTTCTTTTTGTTTTTTCGCTTTCTTTTCGGCTCTCTTCCTGCTGTGCTCTTCCATGCGCTCACTTATGCGGTCGCGCCTGATTATTGCAACAGCGGCAAGAATGACAAGAAGAATTATAAACGGAGAGGCAACAACAGCTTTGTTGACCGTTTTTTCCTCCTGATAGATAATCGGCTTATCATACACATAGGCGCTCGTTTCTTTCTGAACAGCACGCTCACGGAAGAAAAGCTTATAGAGCCATTCAATCGTCTCGTCAACGCTCATACCCGCCATCTGGTCACCGATTCCCGAAGAAAACTGTGAGAACATATCAGGCTCTTGTCCTTCCTTGGGCGCCATCAGATTTTTCAGCGCGTCGCCGTTTTCGGGCAATTTAACCGCGCCGACAAAATAACGCAGAAGCGTTACCAGAACTGCTGTCTGATCTGCCTTTACAGCATAAACCGTTGCCTGAGAACCGCCGTAGGTACGCTTGCTCTGAACCTCCGTGAGAGTTCCGATTCCGGCAAGAGACTTTATATCCGGCTGCGGAAGAACAAGGGCGTCCTTTACAAATTCCGGAAGTTTTTTTGCCGCCTCGCCGAGAATATCGGTTTCTTCGAGCTTTTTCAGGTCAAGACCGAGCGAGGAAAGCTCAATTCCGAGCGAATCAAGCAACGCTGTTATCGGACTGATAAGGTTTTCAAGGCATTGTGAAAGAGAACCGTTTGACACGAAATATATTGCATTAGGCAGAATTTCCGTAAGCGTGTAAAGAGGCTTTTTGCAAAGCTTGTCAACAAGGTCAAGAACGGGGGCGATTACCGCGCCGATGATTTTATCCGTTCCCTTTGCGCTGACATATTCGCTGTAAGTAAGAATACTCTTTTCCGGACAGCCGAGAGCTTCAAGGAGCGGAATAACCGCGGTATTGTAACCGTTTGTTCCCGGAATATTCACAGAATCAAGAACGGTCAGTGTTCCGTTTGCAAGGAACGCTTCAAAAACCGGTGCAAGCGGTGAAAGAACGGCAATCAGCGCTTTTTCAAAGCTCTTTCTGCTGCCATTTCTGAAACAGTCGGCAAAGCGGCTTTCGCTGACGTCTGACCACTTGTAGCAGCCGGCAAGGAAACTGCCTGCCGAATAGAAGCCGCGGTTGCTGAGCGCACGGCCGACATCCGGCGGGCTGACGGAAACGCCGAGAGCTGAAACAGCCGCTTTCAGTTTTTCATCTTCAAGCTGACCGAAAAGTCCTTTGGCAAGGGCAGCAAGCGTTTTGCCTGAATATATCGTGTTGCGAAGTGTTGCTTTGAGGTTCTTTCCGCCGCCGAATTCAACAAGGAATTCGTTGATTACTCCGTCAATTCCGTCAAGCACACGCTGAAACTTTTCCTGTCCGAGGTTCTGCGTATAGCTGACTGAGGCTGCGGTGAATTCCTTCTGAGTCCATTCATAGTCAAGCTCTTTGCCCTCCTTTGAAGTCAGGAGAGAAACCAGCATTGAGAAAAGCTCATCGGTTTCCTTTTGAAGCAGGTTTTCAAGAGTCGGAACAAGCGTTTTCATTTCCTCTTCACCGGAAAGTGTTTCAGAAAGCTTTTCGGTGTTGAGCTTTGCGGTATCTATGAGCCAGCGGAAAAGCGTTGTGAAGCTTTCGCCTATATCAGCCTCAACATATCCGTCTTTCTGCGTTCCGCAACTTTTGAGCGCGTCAAGGTCAATTGGCGCAAGTTTCAGATCTGTACTTTCAGTCATATCGGCAAGAACAGTATTGATATTCTCGCTGAAATTCGTTGTGTACTTTTCACTGTCCTGAAGGAACATCAGAAGGCTGAGCATCTGAGAGCCGCTGAAAAGCGAAACAATGCTGCCGAGGTTAAAGGTAAACGGTTTCAGAAGCTGATTCACGGAGTATTCAAGTCCGCCGTCCTTGATATAATAAGCAAGGTTAGGCAGAGTTCCGGAAAGCTTTATTGCCGGAGAATCAAGAACATCTTCCAAAAGCGAAAGGAGCGACAACGTAATGTTATAGACCATCATTGTTCTGTTTTCATTTGCTTCGGCATAAAATGTTGCCGGTTCCTCATACCATGAGCAGCCAAGCGCGTAAAGCATTGAAATAAGACCGGTTTCATATCCGTTTGAGCCTTTGAACGTAATCAGTCCGACCTTGTATGAGCCGCCGCACAAAACGGTGTACAGAATATTGTTGAACGGCGAAAGCATTGCGGCAACTGCCGCCGAAAATTCAAGCTTATCCTTAACGCCCCAGCTTGCAGAGCCAAGGTCAAGCTCCGCCCAGCCCGAAGCGTTTCTCAGCTTTTCATAGACAGACGGATAATTTGAAAGCCCGCCTGCAACTCCGGCAGGAGTGATGTCAATTCCGAGCATTGAAAGGCTCCGGCTGCTTTCTTCAAGCTTTGAATAAATCCCGGTCAGCAGAGCCGAAAGGGTTTCGTCACTGAAAAGCTCCGGAAGAACAAGACCGCGAAGCGACCTTCCCTTGAAAGAAACAGCGGCATTTTCAATCAGACGGTCGGTTCCGGCTGCCGCCTTTTCTGCGCTTTCGTTGGTGACGCCGTCCGGATAGCTGACCGCCGCAAAGCCGGGGAGACAGAACGAAAGCGCCATGCAAAGCGAAAGAAGAACACAGAAAATTCTTTTTCCTGTTTTACTCAACTATGTTCACCTCTTCTTTTTCCGGCTGTGAAGGAGTTTCGTTTTCCCCTGCTGTTCCTTTGCAGCCGCCTTTTTCAATTTCTATTATCTTATTCATAATGCGCAGAAATTCATGAGTATCATTCTCGCCGATTTTGTCCATAATTATCTGAGAGCGGTGCAACGCTTCCGCCCGCAGACCTTCAACCACCATTTTGCCCTTTTCCGTAATTTCAACGATAACCTTTCTGCGGTCGGTTCCGCTTGAAACGCGGCAAACAAGCTCCTTGTTCTCCAGCGCATGAATAATGGCAGTAACTCTTGAAGCAGTGATGTCAAGGAACTCCGCCAATACTCCGGGAGTGCTTTTTCCGCCCGTTTCAAAAAGACGGGCAAGGAGAATGTTTTCCCCTTTCAGCTTTTTTTGGAGCGACTGAAACGTGCCGTCGCGATTTATCAGCGCAATGGTTGAAACGATGCTGTCAAGAAGTTCGTTCCTGTTCAAGCTTTTCCCTCCCTGTGAACAAATATTTAACACTATTAAACAAAAGCTTTACAGTGTTAAGTAATATATCACCGGGTTCCGGAAAAGTCAAGGGAAAAAGAATTAAGAAAGATAAAAATAGCCAAAAAAATAACTGTCGATTTGTATAAAACCGACAGTTTTCGTCTTTTTGAAACAAGAATGACAGAATTGTAATATCTTTTCAACGCAGTTTTTGAAAAAAAGATGTTAAAACAGCCTTACACTCGTTTTCCATATATCCGCCCACAACGTGAATTCCGGCGCCGAAAGAATCCGTAATATCTGCACGGCTTATCACTGCTCCGGCGCGTTCATCGTACGCTCCGAAAACAAGTCGGTCAATTCTTGCGTTGATTATTGCTCCGCAGCACATTGCGCAAGGCTCGAGGGTCACAAACAGCTCGCAGCCGGAAAGCCGCCAATCGCCGACCGACTGACAAGCGTTGTGGAGCGCTTCAATTTCCGCGTGGGCAAGAGCTGTTTTTTCCTTTTCGCGGCGGTTGCGTCCCTCTCCGATTATTATCCCGTTCCTGACAACAACCGCGCCGACGGGGATCTCTCCGTCGGCAGCAGCCTTATATGCAAGTTCAAGGGCACGCTCCATAAATTTTTTGTTTTCCAATTTTTGTTACCCCAGACTGATGAATTTTGACGTTGCGTAAAGCATTATTATGATTGCGATTATCATTGTGGGTGAGCTGAGATAGGCAAAGGCCTTCTCTGCGCCGGAAAGGAGAGTTCTTCTGCTCGCCGCCGGAGCACCGCTTTTCACTTTCCTGATAAAAATTACAAGGCAGGGCAAGCCGAGGAGAATCAGACCGTAAAGGATTACTCCCGAAACTCTTGCAAGCGCTTCCACCTCCATATCTTCTCCGAGATATGAAATCAGAAGCGAACAGGAATTATTGAGCGCGTGGATAATTATTGAAGTCCACAGCGAGCCCGTTTTAACGGCAAAATAGCCGAGAGCGCAGCCGGCAATCAGGGCAAAAGGAGCCTGAATGAGGTTGCCGTGCATAAAAGCGAAAACAAACGCAGACATAACAATCGCAAAGCCGTCGCCGAACGGACGCAGATTCTGCATAATAAAACCGCGGAAAGCAAGCTCTTCAACAACGGCCGCAACAATCGCAACACGGCAGAACGATGTGAGAATACCGATAGCACCCTCAGGCATTGCAATATCCGGTGAAGAAAGCTCAACACCGAAAGCGGAAATAATTGCTGTAAGATAGCTCGTTGCTATATTTGCAATCATGCAAAGAGCAAGACCGGCAGGAATCGCAAGAAAAAAGAGATCCTTTCTGAACGGCGCCGAAAGCGGCAGGGATTCTTCAATTCCGGTGCGCTTCTGAAGCCCTTTGCCGAAAAGTGCAAACGGCAGAAGAATTGACAAAAGTACGATGATAATATCCGCTCCCGATTGAAAAAGAGGATTTGCGGCGTACTTTTCATAAACGCCCAGAGCCATCAGCAGAAATACGACAACATACTGAACGCCGATTGAGCAAAGCAGCGCTCCGCCGCCGAGCAGGCCCTGAAAACGCAGAGCCTGCTTTTCGCGTCTGCGTGCGTCAAACTGCCACGGGTCGTATGCGCCGTAGGGAGGAAAGTCCTGATTATTCTGGTTTCCGTCATAGCCATACGGTTGTGTATTCATAAATATCACCTGTCCGGTAAATCAACTGTAAATCAAGCCGACAATCCGATTGACCGCCGACATCGGAAGAACCTTTGAGAGAACGGCAAAGCATTTATAGCTGGCTCCCGTTGTTGAAAGCGGCTTTGGGTGCTTCTTTCTTGAAAGGGCAAAAACCGCGTCTGCAATTTTTTCGGGACTCATTCCGTTCTGTTCGTCCTTTTCCATTCGTTCAATACTCTTTTTTATGGTTTCACCATAGACCTCTGCGCCACACTCCTGCTTTTCCCTTTGCGCGGTGAAAGCGGTTTTTACGTCACCGGGCATGAAAGCGCAAACGCTGATATTGAACGGGCGAAGCTCATTGGCGAGCGCAAGAGTCAGCGAATTGACCGCGCTTTTCGACGCCGAATAAAAAGCCTGAAAAGGAATTGAAAGCTCGGCTGCCATTGAGCTTATATTGATTATTCTTCCTCCGCCCGATTTTCTCATGTATTTGCAAACGGCTTTGCAGCAGGCGAAACAGCCGAAAAAGTTGACGTCAAACTGCTTTTTTGCCTGAGCAAGCTCGGTGAACTCTGCCGCGCCGGAAATTCCGAAGCCGGCATTGTTGACAAGAAGGTCTATTCTCCCCTCTTTTTCAAAGATTGCTTTAAAGCTTTCCTCAATCTGCGCTTCATCGGTAACGTCGCAGCATATTCCGGCAATTGTTCCCGACGATTTTCCGCTGCGGCTGAGAGAATATACCTTATAGTTTTCGCGGGAAAGTCTTTCGGCGCAGGCAAGTCCGATTCCGCTGCTTGCGCCGGTGACTACCGCAACCTTTTTTTGTTCCATTATTTTTTTTCAAAGCCGCTGTCGCGTTCAGCGGTTCTTCCTTCCTTGCTGATTCCCTCAGTGCTCGAAGGAACAAACATGATTTTGAGCGTCATGAGAATAAGCCGCAGGTCTTCAATAAGCGACTGATTTGCAATGTACATAAGATCCATTTGCAGCTTATCGTATGGCGGCGTGTTATATTTTCCGTAAACCTGCGCGTAGCCGGTAAGTCCCGCCTTGACCTGAAGTCTGAGAGAAAACTCCGGAATATGCTCTTCATATTCCTTTGCAATTTCCGGACGTTCAGGACGCGGACCGACAATTGACATTGAGCCGGAAAGAATGTTGAAAATCTGCGGAAGCTCGTCAAGACGCAGCATACGGATTACTTTTCCGACCCTTGTTATTCTGTCGTCATCTTCGCCGGCAAGACGGGCAACCCCGTCCTTTTCGGCGTCAACACGCATACTGCGGAACTTGATTATTTCAAATTCCTTTCCGCCGACTGTCAGCCGCTTCTGTTTATAGAAAACGGGGCCGCCGTCATCAAGACGAATGGCAAGGGCAACAATCAGAAACAGCGGAGAAAGAACAATAATTCCGACAATTGAAAGAACAATGTCTGCAAGGCGTTTGACAAAAAGATAAACCAGGTTGCCTTCGCTGCGCTTGCAGCGGTAAATCGGAATGTTCATAAGCTGAATAGTCTTTCCGCCGCGGATAATGGTATCGGAAATTTTCGGCTTGATATATGCCACCTTTCCGTTGGCAATGCAATACTTGACCGCTTCGTTGCGGTAATCCGACGGAACACCGCAAAGGAAAACGGCGTCAGCCTCCTCCATAATTGAAAAGAGGTCTTCAAGAGTGGTTTTTTCTGAGTTTAAGGTACGGATAACCTTAAAGCGGCGTTCAAGCTTGCGGATGCCTTTCAGAGATACATAGGAATCAACATTGTTGAAAACAACCACCGTCCGCTTAGTTGCGTGAATTTTATAGTAAACGCAGTCTGCAAGGAAAACCCAAAGAACCGAAAAAACCGAAAACACAAAAAACATTATCAGAAACGGCCAGAGGGAAACAAGGCGGTAGCTCAGAAGCGAAAAAATCACATACGAGGTCGCCTGCAAAAACGCAACAGAAATAATCTGGGAGAAAATCAGGTCGGAGCGTGTGTTTGTTCCAATCTGAAATCCGCCGTAAACCCTGACAAAGGTTACATAAATGAACGCAATCAGAAACGCGAGGAAATAGTTACCGAGTTTAAAGAACGGCGTCGGTATATACGGGTTGAAATACCGCGTCCAGCAAAAATACATTGCCCCGGTATACGCGGCGGTAATCAGAAATTTGAACAGATAAAGCACCAGCTTTTCTGCCACATACCTTTTACTCTTATACATAAACAGTCCTCAATATGCGCTAAAATACTTTCTACGATTTGAGTTTATTCCGTAAAGCTTATAGAAACTTTAAGAAAGTCAATTTTTACCTTTCCATCAGTGCGGTTGCCGCAAGAACATCGTCCTTCCATTTGAGAACGGCAGCTTCGTCATATTCCGCGGGCATCTGCCTATAAACCTTTTTGGCGTTATCTCCCTTTGAAAGCGCTCCGGCAGTTCTGAGAAGAACGGGAAGATTTCCGACTCCGCGGATAGCCCTTGAAGCAATGTCCGAAAAGCTCACCGAACCGCCGGCACCCTTTCCGAAGCTCATATCTTTTTCGGTGATAATCTGCTTGTCAAAAAGGAAGTTTACGCCGTCAACCTTTGTGCAGAGGAGAATGTTTTTCAGAATATCAATTGCGGCAAAGTTCATTCCGAGGTGAAGAATATACTTTTTGTTGTATTCCCAGAGCGTCTTTGCCGAAAACTCATCGTTTTTATCTTCAAGAACAGCTTCGGCAAGGAGCTTTCCCGCGCGCATTGAAGCGCAGATTCCCGAGCCGGTCATGGGGAGAGTCATATATGCGCTGTCGCCGACTGCGGCGTAGCCGTCGCAAACCATTACGGAAAGCGGACGGCGGACGGGTATCTGACAGATTTCGCCGCCGCGCAGCAGATTTTTGCCAATCTGAGGACTGAAACGGCGCATTGTTTCAAGCTCGGCTTCAAGCTCGGTTTTTGAAAGCGGAGCCATTCTGCCGATGAGAACATCCACGCTGTTTTCGCCGGTGATAACCCACGAAATGCCCTTTTCACCGCCCGGAATAAGAAAAACTTCATACTTTACATCAGGTTCCTCAGCGGGAAGCTTGTCAAAATATGCGCGGTAGGCAAAAAAGCATTCGCCGTAGCCGTAATCGCGGTCAACGTTGCAGCAGACCGGAAGATTCTTTCTCAGCGGAGAATTGATTCCGGCGGCGTCAATCACAAGATCACCGAAAACATCGCCGTCAGAGGTGTGAATTCCAACAACGCGCAGACCGTCCATGACAGGCGCAAGAATTTCGGTGTTGAAAACAAACCTGACTCCCTTTTTCTCCGCATTTTCAAGAAGTACTTTGTAAATATACTTTCTTTCAATCATAACAGAGCCTTCGCCGACAGGATTGACAGTCAGCGGAGTTTTCAGATTTGGATTATAGAACTTCATCGGACCGGAAAAGCGGTATTCGCTTTCATCGGGCTCCGGGAGTGAACACTCGGCAAAAATTTTCCTTTCAACAGAGTCCTCCCAGTCATAGCCGAGCTCGTCCTTTATATGTCTTTCATAAACAGTAACATCGTAGCCTTTTTCCGCAAGAGCAGCACCGGCAATAAGTCCGCCGTGACCTGCACCCGCAACAATAATTTTTCTGCCCACTATATGTTTCCCCTTTCAGGCAAAGTAATGTAATCGTAATTTTACCATAAAACCGTAAAAATGTAAAGATGTGGGAAACGAAGCTGACAAAGTCATTCCGCCGGCAGGAAATCAAGTCAAAAAAATATCCCAAAACGGCAAAAAAGCGAAAACATTTTCGTGCATATAAAACAAATGCTATAATCCGCTTTCCAAGGAGTGTTTTCCTTGGATTCGCGAATTATAGCTTTTTGCTTTGTTTTTCGTTCTTCGCCGAACGCGGCAGTCACTTTTTGCAGTTGTTTTATTCAAGACCTTGCATTCCCGGCGGCTGCTCTCACAGATTCAGACATTGAGTTTTTTCGCGTTCTCAATTTCTTCAAGAACACATTGCGGCGCAGGACCGCCCTTGACCGCCCTGCCTTTTACGCAGTTGTCAAGGTCAATCGCTTCAAACACGCCCTCATCAAAGAGCTCGCAAACCTTTTTGTATTCCTCCTGCGGCAGAGTTTCGAGAGTATAGCCGTTTTCAATGCAGAAAGCAACAAGCTGACCGACTGCTTTGTATGCGTCCCTGAACGGCAGTCCTTTTTTGACAAGGTAGTCCGCACAGTCGGTGGCGTTGATGAAGCCTTTTGCCGCCGCCGAGCGCATATTATTTCTGAGAACCTTTGCCGTTTCAAGCATTGCCGAGAAGGTGTCAACGCAGATAAGGACAGTATCAACCGCGTCAAACGTCACTTCCTTGTCCTCCTGCATATCCTTGTTATAAGCAAGCGGCAAGCCTTTCATGACGGTAAGGAGAGTCATCAGCGAGCCGAAAACACGTCCGGATTTTCCGCGCACCAGCTCTGCAATATCCGGATTCTTTTTCTGCGGCATAATGCTGCTGCCGGTTGAAAAAGCATCGTCAAGCTCAATAAATTTGAATTCCCACGAGCACCACATGACCATTTCTTCCGCAAAACGTGAAAGATGAACCATCACAAGCGAAAGGCAGGAGAGAAGCTCAACAACATAGTCCCTGTCTGAAACGCCGTCAAGACTGTTTGAACAGACTCCCGAAAGTCCGAGGAGCTTTGCGGAATATTCGCGGTCAAGCGGATATGTTGTTCCGGCAAGTGCTCCGGAGCCGAGCGGAGACACAGCCATTCTCTTTTTGCAATCGGAAAGTCTGTCCCTGTCGCGCAGGAGCATTGAAGCGTACGCCATGAGGTGATGACCGAAAGTGACCGGCTGAGCACGTTGAAGATGAGTGTAACCGGGCATGACAGCGTCATGGTTTTCCTCCGCTTTTTTGAGAATCACGTCAATAAAGTCTTTGAGCGCAGCGTCAATTTTGTCTGTTTCTTCAAGAAGATAGAGTCTCAGGTCAAGCGCAACCTGGTCGTTACGGCTCCTTGCGGTGTGAAGTCTTTTTCCGCTGTCTCCGATTCTTTTGGTCAGTTCGCCCTCGACAAAGGTGTGAATATCCTCGGCAGTCATGTCAATTTCAAGCTTTCCGCTTTCAAGGTCGGCGGCAATATCTTTGAGCGTTGCAACAATCTTTTCGCTTTCGCTTTTTTCAATGATTCCCTGCTTTCCGAGCATTGTCGCGTGAGCAACGGAGCCGGTGATGTCCTGCCTTGCCATGCGGCTGTCAAATGAGATGGAAGAATTGAAGTCATTCGTTTTTTTGTCAAGCTGTTTTTTGAATCTTCCCGTCCAGAGCGGCATTGTCTTTTCCTCCGATATTCATAATTACCCATTGAGTATACATATTTTATGCAAATTGTCAAGCGTTTTTAAATATTTATACAGCAAAGGCAGCCGTCCGGTGATTCACACAAAAATCCGGAAGCCGCCTTTTACTTTTGTCAATGCTTAAATGCTTTTTACAGCCGGACGCAATAGTTTTCCATATCGACCAGACCGTTTTCAAGGAAAGCAACGCCCTCTCCTTCAAGCAGCATCCGCTGTGCATCGGTTCCGCCGAAAGCAAAGCCCGGCGCAACTCTGCCGTTGCGGTCAACAACCCTGTGGCAGGGTATCACCCCCGGCTCGGGGTTGACGTGCAAAGCGTATCCAACAACACGCGCCCACCTGGGATTTCCGGCGAGAGCTGCAACCTGCCCGTAGGTCATAACCCTGCCTTTCGGAATACCTTTCACAACGTTATAGATAAGTTCAAAGGTGTTCAGTCCCATATAATATATCCCTTTTTTCTTTCGGATACAGGGCGGAAGCCTTCGGCTTCGCCGTAGCCGAGAATGCAGTTGCCGATACCCTCATATTTTTCATCGAGTCCCCACCTTCTGAGAAACTCTTTTCCCTCCTCAGTTCTGAAAGCTTCTCTTGCGCGGTAAATATAGCACGAGTCAACGCCGACAGCGTGCGCCGCATTGAGCAGATTTCCCATTACAAGCGCTCCGTCATCGCGGTAGGTGTTGACTGTGGAATCCGCAAAAACAACGAGAACGGTCGGCGCACCGTAAAACGGGTCTGTATCCGTACCCATAACGGCGGCATTGAGCTTTGAAAGCGCGCGGACAGTTTCCGGGTCGCGGACAACGACAATGACCGGCGACTGAAAATTCCTGCCCGTCGGCGCGTAGGTGCCGGCTTCAAGAATGAGGTCAAGCTTTTCCTTTTCAACCTGCTTTGAGCTGTACTTGCGGCAGCTTCTTCTTTCTTTCAAATCAATGAGTGTCTCTTTCATTCTGCTCAGTTCCTTTCTCTTACGTCGGTTTCTCCCAGATACTGTCTCAGCGGCAGCACCCAGTCCGTCTGTATAATATCAAATTTCTTTTCCTTGAACCAACCCCAGCCGTAATCGGGGTCAACTGTCATTGCAACGTCGTCTGTGTGTCCGGCGGCAATGACATCTTTTATGCTATACACAATCGCGTTGCCCCAGACGGCAAGCTTGTTTTTATGCAGAAAGCCGATGTTTTCATCACTTATCACCTGCGCCGTTTCCGTTCTGAAAACCGCTTCAATTCCGACAAAGTTAAGCCTGCGTTTCATCAGCAGACGCGAAACATTGTCAGTCTCCCTGACAATAGGCATAAAAGCGAGGTCGGGAGCCAGACATTCAATCGCTTCAAAGTGTTTTTCCGCGTTCGGAGTTTTAATGATCACCTGCTCTTCAAGCCCGTGGCGCCTGATGCAGTTAGTGATAAGCGCAGGGTTCATCCAGAATTTATCAATATTTATCAGGCACTTATTCTTCAAGAAGTCAAACGCGTCGTCAAGCGGAAGAACACGCTCCTTTGTTCTTGCAAGGTCATAGTTATGGTAGCGCATTTTTTCAATCTGCTTTTCCGAAATCAGGCACAGCGGCACGAGTGAGAGAAGATGTGCCGGCTCCATCGTCGGGTGAAAACAGAACAGCTTTCCGTCCCTTGAAGCAGTCACATCAAGTTCAATTATATCTGCACCCTGTCTGAGCGCCGCCTTGTATGCGGCAAGACTGTTGCACGGAATGTTACCGCCCGCCGTTCCTCTGTGGGCTGCAACAAGCGGCGTTCCCGAAGAAAGAAGCTCCATTTTCTCTTTTCCCCTTTCAGACTCTCTGTATATGATACCACATCACAAAGAAAATTGCAAAGGTGATGCTTTCAAAATAATTAAAAATCTATCCTCTTGAAATCCCTGTTATCGGTTTACAAATCCGACTCACCCGTGCTATAATAATTTGTTGGGTAAAGGAGAGATGTTATGAACTTGTTACATATTAAATACGCCTTGGTTGTTGCAAAAACAAAGTCTATAAACAAAGCAGCCGATGAATTATTTGTTGTTCCATCTTCTCTCAGCCGGGCAATCAAGGAGCTTGAATCAAGTCTTGGAGTAACCTTATTTGACAGAAGTGCAAAAGGCATGTTTCTCACCCCCAATGGTGCGCTTTTTGTTCGATATGCAGAAAATGTGCTTAAACAAATTGACGATATTGAAGCCGTTTTCAAAGATGGAGCGACGGAAAAAAAACATTTCTCAATTTCTGTTCCCCGGGCAAGTTATATTGCTGCGGCTTTTGCAGAGTTTTCAAAAGAAGTTGCACTTGATTCCGACGCAGAGTTGTTTTATAAGGAGACAAATGCCTATCGTGTGCTCAGTAACATTCTGAAAGAGGATTACAGACTCGGAATACTTCGTTACAGTGAACAGTACGAGCCCTATTATAAGACTTTGATGGACGAAAAAAAGCTTATCGGTGAGCCGATCACCGAGTTCTCTTACGTTCTGGTAATTAACAGGGCTTGTCCGCTTGCAGAAATGGACACAATCACTTTTGAAGCGCTGAACGGCTACACTGAAATTGCTCACGCCGACCCCTATGTTCCGTCTTTGCCGACGTCTGACGTCAAGAAAAATGAACTTCCGGATCACAAAGGCAACAGAATTTTTGTTTTTGAGCGTGGAAGTCAATTTGAATTGCTTGCAAAAAATCCGAACACATATATGTGGGTATCTTCCATTCCGAAGGACTTGCTTGAACGGTACGGATTGGTTGAAAGGAGCTGTGTTGACAATCATCGGATTTACAAGGATGTTCTGATTCATCGAATAGATTACAAGCTTACGGCACTGGACAATATGTTCATTGAAAAGCTTGTGGAAACCAAGCGGAAAACCTTTAAAAATTAAGGAGTGAGCAGTTATGGAACTTGCCCGGATAATAGCAGTCAGAAACAACAAAACCGTTTATCGTAACGGTGATAAAACCTTGAAGGTCTTTGACACCTTCTATTCCAAAGCAGATGTTCTGAACGAGGCGCTGAACCAGGCAAAAATTGAGGAAACCGGTCTGAATATTCCAAAAGTTCTTGAAGTGACAATGATTGACGGAAAATGGGTTATCGTTTCGGAACATATCAAAGGCGAAACCCTCTCCGGTCTGATGAAGAAAAATCCCGGGAAGAAAAACGAATATCTCGGTCAGTTTTTGGATTTGCAGCTTGAAGTACACTCCAAAGCCTGCGAGGGACTTATAAGATTAAAGGACAAAATGAAACTAAAAATCAGCAAAACCGATTTACCGGCAACAGTCCGTTATGATCTTCTTGCCCGCCTCGAAGAAATGCCGGAACAGGGCCGGCTTTGTCACGGCGACTTTATCCCTGATAATGTTGTTATTACTGATGACAAAAAGCCGTATATCATTGACTGGTCCCATGCATCCCGCGGTGACGCCGCCGCAGATGCGGCGCATACCTATCTCTTCTTCCGGTTAAACGGTGATGATGAGACCGCGAACAAATATCTTGACCTGTTCTGTGAAAAGAGCAATTTGACAAAGCAATATGTCCGGAAATGGATACCTATTGTTGCCGCTTCCCAGACAGTTAAAGGCAATGCCTTTGAACGTGAATTCCTGAACGCATGGATTGATGCAGTTGATTATGAATAAGGAGATGTAAGAATGAAAGTGACGGTGTGTATCGGTTCTTCCTGCCATATCAAAGGTTCAAGGCAGGTTGTTGAACAATTGCAGAATCTTATCGGCGAAGCAGGCGTCGGAGACACGGTGGAATTATCCGGAACATTTTGCATGGGAAAGTGTCAGCGCGGTGTTTGTGTAACGGTTGATGATGATTTTTATTCCGTAGACCCGGATACGGTCAAAGATTTCTTTGACAAAAATGTTTTAGACAAGGTGAAAGAAAAATGATTATCCAGATATGTGTAGGCTCATCCTGCCATTTAAAAGGATCGGAAGAAATTGTTAAGCTTTTTCAAAAAGCCGTGTCGGAATACCGTCTTGAAAACGAGGTTACTCTCGCCGGAAGCTTTTGCACCGGCAAGTGCAACCGTGTCGGCGTAACGGTAACAATTGATGACGACACTTATACCGGAATCACACCGGAAGACTTCGATGTTTTTTTCAGGGATAAGGTTTTAGAGCAGCTCAAAAGCAAAGGAGTAACACCATGGATTGTCTGATGTTGAAAAAATCAAACTGCAAAAACTGCTATAAGTGTATCCGCCATTGTCCGGTAAAATCCATTCGGTTTTCAGGAAATCAGGCATACATTATCGGCAACGAGTGTATAATGTGCGGTCATTGCTTTGTGGTCTGTCCCCAGAATGCAAAGCAGATTGTGGACGAAACCGAAAAAGTGAAGGTCCTTCTCGGCGGCGGAGACCCCGTTGTGGTAAGCCTTGCTCCTTCCTTTGTTGCAAATTATGATGGCGTGGGCATTGAATCCATGCGTGAATCGTTGAAGAAACTGGGCTTTTATGACGTTGAGGAAACCGCAATCGGCGCAACGATAGTAAAGCGTGAATATGAACGGCTCTGCAAGGAGGAAGGTCAGGATATTATCATTACTTCTTGTTGCCATTCGGTAAACCTTTTGATCCAAAAGCATTTCCCAAAGCTCATTCCCTGCCTTGCCGCTGTTCTGTCTCCGATGCAGGCCCACTGCAGAGACATCAAAAAGCGTATTCCGAACGCAAAAACCGTTTTCATCGGACCCTGCGTTGCAAAAAAGGACGAAGCCCAATACTATGAGGGCTTTGTTGATGCGGTTCTGACTTTTGATGAGCTTACGGCGTGGCTTAAAGCGGAAAACATTGTGCCGGAGCAAAAGCTGGACAAAGACGAAAACAGCAAGGCCCGCTTTTTCCCCACTACCGGCGGAATTCTGAAAACCATGTCGCTCGATAGTCCGGGCTACACATACATGGCAATAGACGGAGTTGAAAACTGCATTTCTGCATTAAAGGATATTGAGTCAGGCGATATACACAATTGTTTTATTGAAATGTCGGCCTGCATCGGCAGCTGCGTCGGCGGTCCGGTCATGGAAAAATTTCATCGTTCGCCGGTCAAGGATTATTCTGCCGTTTCAAAGTATGCCGGAAAAAAAGATTTTCCGGTTCCACAGCCGGAGCAAACAGAGATTGCAAAGGAATTTCTTGTTATTGAGCAACGCAGCATTGTACCTGACGAATCTGAAATCAGAGAAACGCTTCATCAAATGGGAAAAGTCAAATCCTCCGATGAACTGAACTGCGGGTCCTGCGGATATAATACCTGCCGTGAAAAGGCAATTGCCATTCTTCAAGGCAAGGCAGAAATTTCGATGTGTCTGCCCTACCTTAAAGAACGGGCAGAAAGCTTTTCCGATACCATAGCAAGAAACACGCCCAACGGTCTTATTGTTCTGAACGGAAAATTAGAGGTTCAGCAGATAAACAAAGCCGCATTGAAAATACTGAATCTTCGCTCGCCTTCCGATATTCTGGGTGATCAGGTTGTTCGTGTTCTTGACCCGAGCGATTTTATCAATGTTCTTTCAGGCGGAAGAAGCATTCACGATAAGCGCGAATACCTTGCCGAATATGAAAAATTCGTTGAAAAAACAGTTGTTTTTGACAAGGAATACAATGTAATTCTTTGCATCCTCAGGGACGTAACCGAAGAGGAAACACAGCGCGAAAAGAAAGAAGACATCAGCAGACAAACCATAGAAATTGCCGACAAGGTTGTTGACAAGCAGATGCGTATAGTTCAGGAAATTGCTTCGCTTCTCGGTGAAACTGCGGCTGAAACAAAAATTGCTTTAACAAAATTAAAGGAGTCGATTAGCAATGAATAATCTTTGTGCTGACATCGGCTGGAAAAGTATCAACCATGAGGGTGAGCAGCTCTGCGGTGACCATGTTGATATTGTTGAACAAGGCGAAGACTCAACAATTATTGTTCTTGCAGACGGACTCGGAAGCGGAGTAAAAGCAAGTATTCTTTCAACGCTGACATCAAAAATAATCTCAACGATGATGGCAGCGGGGCTGAAGCTTGAAGATTGCGTTTCAACCATCGCCGCAGCGCTTCCGATTTGTTCGGTTCGCGGCGTTGCTTATTCAACCTTTACAATTATTCATATCATAAGGAACCGGACGGTAGAGCTTATTCAATATGATAACCCCAACGTGATTTTTATCCGCAACGGAGAATTGTTTGATTATCCGAAGCAGGAACTTAACATCGGCGGAAAAAAGATTTTTAAGTCTGAAATAAAACTGCGTGAAAACGATGTGCTTACTGCCATGAGCGACGGCTGCCCCCATGCAGGAATAGGTCTTGCGTTTAACTTCGGCTGGAAATGGGAGGACATTGCCGAGTTTATGAAAACAATTTCCATTGCAGGATATACCGCAAAAACCCTCGCAACAATGCTTGTCGATGAGTGTAATAAGGAATACGGTTATCATCCCGGAGATGATGCCACAGCCTGTGTGGTGAAAATCCGCAAACGTGAGCCGATGAACATTCTTTTTGGTCCTCCGCGCAACAGAGATGATTGCGATCGAATGATGTCGCTGTTTTTTTCAAAAGAGGGAAAGCATATCATTTGCGGCGGCACAACATCTTCCATTGCAGCAAAATATTTAGGCAAGCCGTTAAAGGCAAGCCTGAAATTTGAAAAGAGTGATGTTCCGCCAATCGCTGAAATTGAAGGCGTTGACCTTGTAACCGAAGGTGTTATTACAATAAACAAGGTTATTGATTATGCAAAGGATGCTCTCAACAAAAACGAATTATATGAAAAATGGGGTTTCAGCCGTGACGGAGCATCTCTGATCTGCCGCCTTTTGTTTGAGGAAGCAACCGACATCAATTTTTATGTCGGCAGAGCCGTCAACCCCGCACATCAGAACCCCAATCTTCCGATTACGTTCAATATTAAAATGCACTTGGTTGAAGAACTCGCCGATTGTCTGAAAAAAATGGGAAAACGAATCAAGGTCAGTTATTTTTAAGAGGAGTTTAAAATGTACAAATTTGATACAAAGGTCCAGTATTTAAAATATAAGGTTCTTCGTGAGGTCGCCCGGCTTGCATGGAATGACGGATTGCTTGACGGTCTGACCGATATTCCGAAAACAATAGTTCCCGGAAAAACTCCAACCATGCGCTGCTGTATATACAAGGAGCGGGCAATCCTCAGCGAACGGGTAAAAATAGCCATGGGAGGAAACAGAGAGAATCCCAATGTTATTGAGGTTATCGAAATTGCCTGCGATGAATGTCCGATGGGCGGCTATGAGGTTACGAATGCGTGCCGGGGCTGTCTTGCTCACCGCTGTCTTGACGCATGCAGGTTTGGCGCAATCTCATTTGATCAGAGCCATGTGGCACACATTGATAAGTCCAAATGCAAAGAGTGCGGCGCCTGTGCAAGGGTTTGTCCCTATACCGCCATTGTCAGCCGCAAAAGGCCCTGCGAAAACGCCTGCAAGGTCAAGGCAATTCAGATGAACGAAGACAAGTCTGCTGCAATCAACGGCGAAAAATGTATTGCTTGCGGTGCTTGTGTTTATCAGTGTCCATTCGGCGCAATTACGGACAAATCGTTTATTCTTGACGCAATTGATATTTTAAAGAAAAGCGAAAACAACCGGAAGTACAAGGTATATGCAGTTGTGGCACCGTCAATTTCAAGCCAGTTTTCTTATGCAAAGCTCGGTCAGGTAATAACCGGTCTGAAAGAACTGGGCTTTCATACGGTTATTGAAGCGGCTTTGGGCGCTGACATGGTTGCCGATGCGGAAAGCCGCGAGCTTGTGGAAAAGGGCTTTCTGACCAGCTCGTGCTGCCCGGCATTTGTCAGCTATATCGAAAAGAATTTTCCCGATTTAGCGTCCAATATTTCCCATAATCTTTCTCCGATGGCAACAATTGCAAAATACCTGAAAGAACACGAAAACGGATGCAAGGTTATCTTTATCGGACCTTGCACGGCAAAAAAAGCCGAAGTGCAAAAGGAATCAGTCAGACCTTATGTTGATGTTGTTTTGACGTTTGAAGAATTACAGGCGCTTTTCGATTCCAAGGATATTGACATTACAGCGCTTTCGGAAGGCGTTCTTGATAATGCTTCATATTTCGGCAGGATTTTTGCCCGCTGCGGAGGACTTGCCGATGCCGTTGCCGAAGGAATCAAAGAACACGGAAATACCGATTTTGAGCTTAAAGCCTGCTCGTGTGATGGCATTGAACAATGCAGAATTGCGCTTCTCAAAAAAAGCAAAAACCTTATTGATGTAAACTTCATTGAGGGAATGGCATGTACGGGAGGCTGTATCGGCGGAGCCGGCTGTCTCACCCACGGTGAAAAAAACAAAGCCGAAGTTGATAAATACGGCAGAGAAGCATTGGAAAAAACGATAACGGACGCAATATCGGTATTGAGATAACATCGGCTGTTATTTAAAAAAATATTCCCCCTGCGCAGAGTAAAACAACTGCCGCAGGGGGATTTTTGTATTTTGGTATGCGTGACTCTTTCAACATTTTTTCAGCTTCCGTAAACGGGAAGCCGGATTGCTTCTGCTCTATGAGGACTTGTCCGCCTTTTACTGTTTTTCGGCTTTTTCGTCAAGCTTTTTATTTCTGAAATAGAGAGCCATATCAATGCTGATTTCAACAATATTAAGTACATAAAAAGCCCATGCCAGAAAGAAAAGCCAGTTCTGGTCGGGATTTGCTGCGATAAGCATTGCCTTTCTGACAATTCCGAAAACATAGCCGATCCAGATGAACACCTCAAAGAACAAACTTTTGCCCTTTGCCGTGCGTGAAACATATGACTTTCTGATTGAAATGGGCCATGAAAGACCAAAGCAGAGTATCATCAGCGCTTCAAGTAAATCTGTCATTTTGTTGCTCCTTTGTTTTATTCAACTGATTCAAGATATGCCTTTTTGCCCTCTTCATAGAGGTTGTTTCCTTCGCTGTCAATAATGACAACAAGGGGCATCTCTTCAACATACAGTTTTCTGAGTGCCTCTGCTCCGAGGTCTTCATATGCGATAAGCTCGGCTTTCTTAATCGACTTTGCGATTAGTGCGCCTGCTCCGCCTATTGCGCCGAAATAAACGCCGGCAAACTTTTTCATCGCGTCAACAACCTCAGGGAGTCTTGCCCCTTTTCCGATCATTCCCCTTGCACCCACCGACATCATTGTGGGTGCGTATGCATCCATTCTGCCGGAGGTTGTGGGACCTGCCGAACCAATGACCTGACCGGGTTTTGCCGGTGTCGGACCAACGTAATAGATTGTTGCGTCCGTCGGATCAAAGGGGAGCTTTTCTCCCCGTGCAAGGGCTTCGCACATTCTTTTGTGTCCGGCGTCGCGCGAGGTATATATTGTTCCGGTGAGATAAACTGTATCGCCCGCTTTCAAAGATTTTGCAAGATCTTCGGTGAGGGGTAAAGTGATATGCTTTTCCATTGCTTTTCCTCCTTATACAGTTTCCGTCTTATGTCTTGTGACATGGCAATTTATGTTTACCGCACAGGGCATACCGGCTATGTGAGTGGGCAAAGTCTCAATATTGAGTCCTATTGCAGTTGTTTTTCCGCCGAAGCCCTGCGGCCCGATGCCGAGGGCATTGACTTTTTCAAGCATTTCATCTTCAAGTTCAGCGTAGAACGGGTCTTCATTGTGGCTGTCAAGGGGTCTCATAAGAGCTTTCTTGGCAAGGAGGGCACATTTATCAAAGGTTCCGCCTATTCCGACGCCGACAACCATCGGAGGACAGGGGTTCGGTCCTGCCTCTTCAACAACCTGAAGAATAAAGTCCTTTATTCCCTGAAGACCGGCAGAGGGTTTGAACATCCTTATCTGACTCATATTCTCACTGCCAAAGCCCTTAGGACCAACCGTTATTCTGACTTTGTCACCCTTGACTATTTCGGTATAGAGCATTGCCGGGGTGTTGTCGCCCGTGTTGCCTCTTCTGACAGGGTCTGCTACAACGGACTTTCTTAAATAGCCGTTAGTGTAGCCTCTTCTGACACCCTCATCAACTGCTTCCCTGAGGTCACCGCCGACAAAGTGAACGTCCTGACCGATTTCAAGGAACACGCATGCCATACCCGTATCCTGACAAATCGGAACATTTTGTTCGTCGGCTATTTCGTAGTTTTCAATAATCTTATCGAGAACGCCCTTTGCAGTGTCCCATGTTTCACATGCCCTGCAATTTTTGATTGCGCATTTCACGTCATCGGGAAGATGCTCATTTGCTTCTATGCAAAGCTTTTCCACCGTATCGGTTATGATGCTTACATTGATTTCTCTCATTCTTTTTACCTCACACAAGATATTTATCAGTAGGTCTTACATGTCGTGCATATTTGGGAAGAAGAACAGGTGAAACATCGTGAGTATCAATATCAGCTTTGTAAAGCTCTTTTGCATAGTCTTTGACATGCTGAATTGTAAGTTCGCCAATTTCAACCTCTTTTGCTTTCTCTGCGGCAGCCTTGCCGGCATTTCTTCCGAAAACGATAACATCAAGAAGGGAGTTGCCCATAAGCCGGTTTTTGCCGTGTATTCCGCCGACAGCTTCACCGGCAACAAGAAGATTCGGTATTGTTTTTGTAAAGCCCTCACCGTTAATTTCAAGACCGCCGTTCTGATAATGCAGAGTAGGATAAACACAGATAGGTACCTTGCGCATATCAATACCGTAGTTCATATACATCTTCATCATGCCGGGAATTCTTTTTTCAATTGTTCCCTCTCCGTGAATTTCTTCAATCATCGGGCTGTCAAGCCAGACGCCAACTCCGTCGGGCGTTGCTATTCCAAGATGTCTTTCATTACATTCACGGATGATTGCCGAGGCGGCAACATCTCTCGTTTCAAGGGGATTCATGAACGCCTCACCCTCCGCATTGACAAGCTGGGCCCCAAGCGAACGAACCTTTTCGGTAACAAGAGCACCCCGAATCTGTGACGGATAAATTGCTCCGGTGGGGTGATACTGAAGAGTTTCGGGATAAAGCAAAGGCACACCGACTCTGTAACCGAGAACAAGACCGTCGGCTGTTGCGCCATAGTGGTTCGAGGTCGGAAAACCCTGGTAATGAAGTCTTCCTGCTCCGCCTGTTGCAATAATGACGGTTTTTGCCTTTGCAATCAGATAATCGTGTGTTTCCATGTTCAGGAGGACTGCGCCGGCAACCTGACCTTTGTCATCTTTGATAAGTTCAACGGCCGAGGTGTATTCGAGAACGGGAATCTGACAATTTATGACCTCATCTCTTATTGTTCTCATGATTTCAGCGCCGGAGTAGTCTTTGCAGGCGTGCATTCTCTTTCTTGAAGTTCCGCCGCCGTGAGTTGTTACCATATCGCCGTTTTCATATTTATCAAAAAGGCAACCAAGCTCGTTAAGCCACTTGATAGCGTCGGGAGCCTCCATAACAAGGCGTCTGAGTAGTTCCGGTCTTGCGGCAAAATGTCCGCCGCCAAAAGCGTCGAGATAGTGCTGAATGGGTGAATCGTTGGGTTTATCCGCCGCCTGAATACCGCCTTCGGCCATCATTGTATTTGCGTCACCGATGCGCAGCTTTGTTGCAATGATAACTCTTGCGCCGGCTCTGTGTGCCTCAATTGCGGCGGAAGCTCCGGCACCGCCTGCTCCGATTATCAGAACATCCGTATCAAAATCAATTTTTGACAAATCAATCCTGCTTTCAAGAAGTCTTGAATTTGACTGAAGAAGATGACCGAGCTCCTTGGGAACCTTCTGACCCTTGTTCGGGCCGACGCCGAGGATGACAAATTCATCTTCTCTGTGGTCCGGGTGAAAACGATTGAGAACTTCAGTTTTTTCTTCGGCCGTCATTCTCTCGGGAGTAAAGGATAATCTGCTTTTTCTTGTCGCTTCAACTTTTTTGACAGAGTCGAGCATTTCCTGCGTATATTCCATCACTGACATTTCACAATACCTCCTTATTCTTCAATATCCCGGTTGTTATAGAGTTCTTGCATTTCCTCAATGGGCTTTTGCATTATCTGCTCGATAAGCTCGTCAAATTTACCGTGATTGATTTCCTCAACCCTTTCGGTAAGATGTTTGGATTCCTTGGCTATGTATTTGCCTGTGAGTCTTCTTGCAAGAAGAGAAACCATCGGATGAGAAATACCGGCCGGGCACTTGGCCGAGCAGCATTTGCAAGCCACACAGTCAAAGCTTTCCTCAGCGCACTTTTCAAAATCGCCTCTCTGGGCGTATGCAATGTACTGCATAACATTGAGGTTCTGAGTGCATGCTTTGGTGCAGGCATTGCAGCCGATACAACTGTATATTTCAGGATAAAGCTCCATCATAATATGTTCGGTCGGTTTAAGTTTCTCCATATCATAGGGTCTCTTATCCGTGGGATAGAACGGGAGGGAAGCAACATACATCCCGTCCTTGACTATCGTCTGACAGGCAAGGCAGGTGTGTATTTCGCTTTCGCCCTGAATTCTGTATATTGTTGCGCAAGCCCCGCAGAAACCATGACGGCAGCCGCAGCCCTTTGTGATGGTATAGCCTGCATATTCCATTGCTTTGAGTATTGTCATAGAAGAGGGAACGTTGTATCTTCTGCCGTTGAAATACACCCTTGCTCTTTCTTCATTGTGTTCCATATGCTACCTCCTTAATATTCATCAGGCAATTCTTCAATTTCATCGAATCGGAAAACAGGACCGTCTTTGCAGACATATTTTGAGCCGATGTTACATCTTCCGCATTTTCCGATACCGCACTTCATGCGAAGCTCGAGAGTGGTATAGATTTGTGTTTTTTCAAAGCCGAGAGTCTGGAGAGCGGAAAGAACAAATTTAATCATAATCGGCGGACCGCAAACAAGAACCGTTGAAGAAACATCAGGATTGATTTCTTTGACAAAATCAGGCACAAAGCCGACATGCCCGTTCCATCCTTCCTGCGGTCTGTCTATTGTCAGATGAACACCGACATTTTCAGCCTTTTCCCAGACATCTCTGATTTCCTCGAGCTTGACGAGGTCGTCTTTTGAGCGGGAACCATAGATAATTTCAACTCTGCCATAGTTTTCCCTGTTGTCAAGAACATAATTGATGACCGAACGAAGCGGCGCAAGACCGATTCCTCCGGCAATAAAAACCAGGTCCTTGCCTTTAAGCTCTGTTTCAACAGGAAAACAGTTTCCGTACGGACCGCGTACTGTTATCTGGTCACCAACTTCAAGAGAGTGAAGCGTGTCTGTGAGACTTCCGCATTTTTTAATGCTGAATTCCTGAAATTCCTTATTTGTCGGTGAAGAGGTAATTGAAAACATACCCTCGCTGACTCCGGGAACACATACCATTGCGCATTGTCCGGGCATGTGTTCAAAAAGCTTGCCTCCGTCGGGAGCAACAACTTCAAAAGTCTTGACATCAGGAGTTTCCTGCCTGATACCTTTTATTACTCCGACCATAGGAATGAGAGTGTCCTTTGTATAGCCGTCATGGCAATGACAATCGCACATATTATTTTTCCTCCCATTTCTTGATAACTTTGAGAATATTCAGACCGGACGGACAAAGGTCAACGCATCTTCCGCAGCCGACACAGGAGAACACTCCGTTGTTGTTGGTCGGGAAATAAACCAGCTTGTGCATAAAACGCTGACGATACCTCTGCATCTGGGTTGTCCTGTTGTTGCCGTGAGCCATCATAGTAAAGTCCGAATACATGCAGGAATCCCAGCAGCGGTATCTTTGAATACCGTGACCGGTGTCATAGTCCTTTATGTCATAGCACTGACATGTCGGACAGACAAAGGTGCAGGTTCCGCAGGCAAGGCACGACGAAGAAAGGCCTTCCCAGTTTTTGCTTGAAAAAATTTCAAGATTTTCATCTTCGCCCCAGTTTTTGAGCGAGATATTCATGTTCGGGAGCATACTGTTGATTTCTTTGATTTTTTCTCTTTCCGCCTTTACAGCAGAATCGTCTTCACACGGCAACAGAAGCTCCCTGACTTCTTCGGTGAGAGCGTCGCCTTTTTCGCTTTTCGTCTCCCAGTAATAGTCCTCACCGACCTGCGTAAGAACGACATCGCCATGCGGCATGGTATTGTCTATTTCAAAGGCATTACAGAAACAACTGCTGTCTGGATTGCTGCATACAAGAGAAACTATGGTGCCGTGATCGCGTCTTGCCTTATAAAATGTGTCCACCGGTTCGGAAAGAAAGACTCTGTCAAGAATTTCAACACCGGCAACATCGCATGCCTTCATGCCGAAAACAACAAAGCGACTGTCTCTGAGCTTCTGCGGTTCAACGGAGATTTTCTTTCCGTCTTTGCGGCAGGTGTAAAGAGTTTCGCTCTGCGGAAAAAACAGGTCTTTTCCGCTTTTGACTGTTTTGAGCGTTTCGAGGTCAACCGCTGAATTCTCGTTATAAAGGGCGTAATTGACCTTATCAGCGTTTCTGACCGGCACAAACACATCCTGCGAAATGCAGATTCTTTTTAAAAGGGAGTCAATATCGTTTTTGGAAAATTTATACATCAGTTATGCCCTCCCTTTATTATCGTAAGGCTCGGGATCATCCGTTTCAAACGAAACAAGCGGACCTCTTGCGTCGGAAGTTTCACCGGCTTGATATTCGCCGTAAAAATCATTGATGTCCTTAATAAACTTTCTGTTGAACAGGTGAAGGGGAATTCCCTGCGGACAAACTCGGCTGCATTCGCCGCAGTCGGTGCATCTGCCCGAAACGTGAAAAGAACGGATAATGTGGAACATCTTTTCTTCAAACGAATCGACATTCGCTTTTTGCGAAGAATCGAAATTATTGCTGTCAAAAACACATTTTCTGCACGAGCAGGCAGGGCAGGCATTACGACAGGCGTTGCAGCGTATGCACTTTGAAAGCTCTGACCTGAAAAACTTATATCGCTCCTCAGGGCTCATTCTTTCAATAGACTCAATTTGCGCGAATCTTTCCTCAAAGGCTGTTTCCTCGCTTTCGCCGATAATCTCATCGAATATCCTGTGTTCCTTGCCTTTGCAGACCGCACAGCGTTCGAGCATCAGTTCCTTATACGGTACCTTCCTTTCACCGTAAACCGTTTTGAAGGCTACAATCTCATTTTTGTCGTCAAAGCCGGCGCCGCTGACAGAAAGAATGCCTTTGATTTTGAGGGAAGCAAATTTTCTCTGATCAAGCTTTCCCTTGCATCCGACGCCGATAATATAGAGCTTTTCTCTGTCAATTCTGTGCTCACACAAAAGCTGATTCATTGAATATGTGTCGCAAGGCTTCAGGAAAGCAAGAACCTTGCCTTCCTTTTTGGTTTCATTGATGAGCATTTTGCTCATATTTGCTGAGCAAAAGCCATCATAAACGAACAATTCGAGTTCTTCGGCTGTTCTGAAAACCGATATTTCAGGATTGAAGCCGCTTTCGTCTCTTTTCCAGCCGATGACTCTGTCAACGCTGTTATCCGAGAGCAGCTCTTTTGCCCTTTTTATCATTTCGAGCATCTGAGATCCTCCAATCTGACATTTTTGCCAAGTTTTGTGACAGTCTCAACAAATTCATTCATAGTCTGAGAAAACTTTACACCTTCGGCGGCAGAAACCCATTCAACTCTGACTCTGCTTTTTTCAACGCCGATAAAGTCAAGCATTGAAAACAGAAGCTTCATTCTTCTCCTTGCGTAGTAATTTCCGGTACTGTAATGACAATCACCGGGATGGCAGCCACAGATGATAACTCCGTCCGCCCCTTTTTCAAAAGCTCTGAGAATGAACATCGGGTTGACTCTGCAAGAGCAGGGAACCTTGATAATCTTTACATCGGCGGGATATGCAAGTCTGCTTGAACCGGCAAGGTCTGCGCCTGCATAGCTGCACCAGTTGCAGCAGAATGCAACAATATTCGGTCTGAATTCCTCGTTTATCGACATATTGCATCCACCTCCGAAATAATCTGTCTGTTGGAGAAGCCCTGAAGGTCCATTGCTCCCGACGGGCAGGTAACAGTGCAGGCTCCGCAGCCCTGGCAAAGAGCCGTGTTGACGCAGGCAACACGCCTTGTCTCTTTAATACCGTGATCATTTATCAGCTTTTCTTCATAGCTTATTGCACCGTAAGGACATACATTTGCGCACTGTGAGCAACCGTTGCAGAGAAGCTCGTCGCTCTTCGCGGTACAGGGATTGGTCAGGAGCTTGTCCTTCGCCAGAAGACCGATAACCTTAACGGCCGCCGCACCGGCCTGAGCGACCGTTTCGGGAATATCCTTGGGACCCTGACTCATTCCCGAAAGGAAAATTCCGGCTGTGGGCGATTCGACCGGTCTGAGCTTCGGATGAGCCTCAGTGAGGAAATTATTAGTGTCGATGCTCGCCGTGAGCATTGTGGCAATTTTTCTTACGTCTTTGTTCGGCTCAATGGCTGCGGCAAGAACGACCATATCCGCCTTTTTGAGAATCTGCCTGTTGTCAATCAGGTCTACGCCTCTGACAAGAAGTGAACCGTCCGCCTGAGGTATTACCTTGCCGACCTGACCTTTGATGTAATGAACACCGTATTCTTCAACGGCTCTTCTGTAAAATTCATCAAAGTTTTTTCCGGGCGTTCTGACGTCAATATAGAAAACGGTAACGTTGACATCGGGGTATTTGTCTCTGATGAGCATTGCGTGCTTTGCTGTGTACATACAGCATACCTTTGAACAGTAGGGCTTGCCCCTTTCATCGGAGCATCTTGAACCGACGCACTGAATAAACACAACATCCTTCGGTGCCTTATGGTCTGACATTCTTTCAAGATGACCCTTTGTCGGTCCGGCCGCATTCATAATCCGTTCAAGTTCAAACGAGGTTATGACATCCGGGCTCTGAGAGTATGCGTACTCGTCAAACCGGTCAAGCTTAATCATATCAAAGCCTGTTGCAACAACAATTGCACCGTATTTTCTTGTGACTATTTCATCCTCCTGCTCATAGTCAATTGCTCCTGCACCGCAAACCTTGGCGCACAAACCGCACTTTCCGGTTTTAAACTTTATGCAGGCTTCTCTGTCAATAACCGGCACATTGGGGATAGCCTGTGCGAACGGTGTATAGATTGCACTTCTGTTGCTAAGTCCGCGATTGAATTCGCTCGGCGTTTTTTTCGAGGGACATTTTTCCTGACAAACACCGCAGCCGGTGCATTTATTCATATCGACACTTCTTGCTTTTTTGCGGATATCAACGGTAAAGTCCCCTACAAATCCGCTGACATTTTCCACTTCGCTGTATGTATAGATGCTGATGTTTTTATGTGCAGCGGCATCAACCATTTTCGGCGTAAGAATACAGGCCGAGCAGTCAAGAGTGGGGAAGGTCTTGTCAATCTGTGACATTCTTCCGCCGATAGAGGGTGTCTTTTCAACAATATCAACCTCATAGCCCGCATCGGCAATGTCGAGAGCGGTCTGAATTCCGGCTATTCCTCCTCCGATAACGAGAGCTCTTTTCGTAACACGGCTTTCACCGGGAAAGAGCGGTGTGTTGAGATTCACCTTTGCAACCGCAGCTCTGGCAAGAATAACAGCCTTTTCGGTTGCTTCTTCAATATTCTTGTGAATCCACGAACACTGCTCACGGATATTTGCAATTTCAACCATATAGGAGTTCAGACCCGCCCTTGCCGCCGCGTTGCGGAAAGTGGTCTCATGCATTCTCGGCGAACAGGAGCAGACAACAATGCCGGTCAGCTTATGCTCTTTAACGGCCTCGATAATCTTTGCCTGACCGGCTTCCGAGCACATGTACTGATAATCTTCGGCGTGAACAACGCCGGGTTCGTTTTTGATTATTTCAACTACTTTTTTTACATCAACCGTAGCAGCTATGTTACTGCCGCAATGGCAGACGAAAACACCGATTCTCTGCATTGTTCAACCTCCTTATCTTTTGTATCTGCGGAATGCGCTGACAAGAAGCTGCTGAGGCACATCCTCGTCTTTGCACATTTCGGGCACACTGTCTGCCAAAAGGTAGTTTTTATCCTTCTGCCTGATGAGAAGCTGCCTTGCCGCGTCAATCAGTTTGCCCGGTTTGACATTTCTCGGGCAGCGTTCAACGCACGCCATACACGAAAGGCACTTGAAAAGAGTTACGGACTCCATGAGCTCGTCAACTCTTCCGTCAAGGACATACGAAACAAACTGATGTGGTTTGATGTCCATGTTGTCAAAATTAGGACATGAAGCCGAGCATTTTCCGCATTTCATACATTTGGAAGGGGCAGAACCGCTGATTTCAATTACCTTTTCCTTTTTGTATTCATCAGTCATTTTCATCTGAATCCTCCTCAACAATACCGAGAGCCCTTGCCAGTGTTTCTGTGAAATATTCAATCCTTATATCTCTTTCGCCAAGACCCTTTCTGAGGTTGAACATACAAAGAGGACAGGCTGTAATAACCGTGTCGGCGCCAAACGACCCGGCACTGCCGAGAATTTCGTCAGTCATTCTTTTCGCCGAGTCGGGTTCTTCAAGAGAAATATAGCCGCCGCAGCACTCGTTGCGATAAGGATAGATTACCGGTTCGGCACCGAGAGCCCTGATAAAATCTTCAATAATGGTCGGGTTTTCGGGATCATCAAATTTCATAATTGAGCTGGGTCTTAGCAAAAGACAACCGTAGTAAGCCGCAATTTTTTCGCCTGTGAGAGGATTTGTGACAGCATTTTTCAGCTTGTCAAAGCCGATTCTGTCCCGGAGAACTTCAAGATAATGAAGCACCGTAGTTTCTCCGTTATAAGGTGTTTCCAGATTCATATAGTTGTTGGCTCTGAGGTTAATATCTTTGACATTTGCCATATCATCGTTGACTCTCTTGACAACATGGTAACAGGCCGAGCAAGCCACAACCAGATCCTGTCCCCTCTCCCTGGCATCATTAAGAACTCTGACGGACGAGAGCTTTGTTCCAATTTCGTCACTGCCGAGCGGATAAACACCGCCACAGCACTGCCACTGTTCAACTTCTTCGAGCGAAAAACCTAATTTTTCCGCACACAAGCGTGCATACATGTCAAGGTCTTTCGCTTTGTTCTTGAGCGTGCAACCGGGATAGTAACTGTAAACCATATAATGCCTCCGTTATTAGATTACAGATTGCGCTGCTGATCTCCTTTTACTCTCTTTACAGACAACTGTTAATTTAATATTATATATTTTTTCAG
>JAEDIL010000067.1 GCA_016292455.1 Clostridiaceae bacterium | reverse complement strand
TCACCTGCCCCCTCCTCCCCACCGCACTCCCCTCTCCTTTCAAATAGATGAAACCCGGCGCCGCTTTGCTGCGTCGGGTTTCATTGTTGTACGCAACGCTTTTGAAACCGGATAATACTGACATGTTCAAAAACTGTTGTTTTTTCCGCATTGAAGCCCACCGGTTTTCATTTTCATTTTAGGTTTGTCCGTTAAAGTTTCAGTACAGACTGAAAAAATATGTTTTCCGTCTTGCGTTCAAAGCGCAACACAAGTATAATATATAAGTATATGTGCATAGTCAGGGGGTATAAACATGAGACTTCTTCTTGCAGAAGATGAAAAAGACCTTTCAAAGGCTCTTTGTGCAATTCTGAAACATAACAACTATTCCGTTGACCCCGTTTTTAACGGTGAGGACGCCTATGATTACGGAATGAGCGAAAACTATGACGGCATTATTCTTGACCTAATGATGCCGAAAATGAACGGACTTGACGTTCTCAGAAAGCTGCGCGAAAACGGAATTTCAACTCCTGTTCTTATCCTCACCGCCAAAGCGCAGACAGAGGATAAAATTCTCGGTCTTGACTGCGGTGCCGACGATTACCTGACAAAGCCGTTTTCAACCGGCGAGCTTCTTGCAAGAATCCGTGCCATGACGAGAAGAAAAACCGAATTCTCGCCGAATCTTCTCACGCTCGGCAACCTTTCCCTTAACCGCGAAACCTATGAGCTTTCAACCGACTCCGGCTCAATCAGGCTCGGAAACAAAGAATTTCAGATGATTGAAATGCTCATGAGCAACGCCGGAAGACTCATTTCAACCGAACAGTTCATGGAACGCATCTGGGGCTATGAAACCGAGGCGGAAATCAACGTTGTCTGGGTCTATATCTCATACCTGCGAAAAAAGCTTGCCACGCTCGGCGCAAACATTGAAATCAAAGCCACACGCGGCGTCGGATATACGTTGGAGGAAACAAAATGCTGAAACGTTTGCAGCACCGTTTTATTGCAATTACTCTTATTTCCCTTGTAATAATCGTGTTTGTTCAGCTCTTCGCCGTCAATATCATCAATATTTATCAGCGCGACTACGACCTGAGAAACCTGCTCAACCTCATTGCGGAAAACGACGGTCACTTCCCGACAACTAGCGTCAATGTCCGAGATTTCTTCTGGAATCCGTTTTCCAGCGGAGACGTTGACATTGAAACCCCGTATTCGACAAGATACTTCGTCGTCAAGCTTCAGGGAAACGTTGTAACACACATTTCAACAGAAAACATCGCCGCCGTAACTGACCGCGACGCGTTTGAATATGCTTCAAAAATCTATCCGCAGAAAACAGGATACGGCGTTATCGACTCCTATCGCTATTATTACATTAAGGACGATGACACCCAGAAGTCAATGATGATTTTTGTTGACTTTCAGCGCGAGGTTGAATCCTCAATGGCGTTGGTCGCTATTTCGTTCATAGTCGGTGCAGTCTGCATTATTCTTATGATTTTCCCGATTTACCGTTTTTCCAATAACGCGCTCAAACCCGTCAGGAACAGCATTGAAAAGCAAAAGCAGTTTATTACGGACGCAAGCCACGAGCTGAAAACGCCGCTTGCAATCATTTCCGCCGATGCGGACGTTCTTGAAATCTGCGAGGGCGAAAGCGAATGGCTTACGAGCATCAAGGAGCAGACCGAACGCCTTTCAGTCCTTGTCAGAAACCTTGTTGACCTTTCAAAGCTTGACGAAGCATCAGGCGATGTTCAGCATGAGGTCTTTGATTTGAGCGAAGCAGTTTTTGACACCGCGGCAAACTTTGAAACACTGGCAAAAAGGAACGGACTTTCGTTTTCCGTTTCAGCCGCCGAGCATATCATGTACAAAGGTAATGAGGCAGAGCTGAGACAGCTCGTTTCAATCCTTTGCGACAACGCCGTGAAGTACGCTTCAAAGGACGGACATATTATTGTCTCTCTTTATAAAACGTCAAAGAACATTTTCCTTGACGTTTTCAACGACTGCGACAACGTTGAAAAAGAACAAATCGACCGCCTTTTTGACCGCTTTTACCGTTCGGACAACTCACGTTCAAGGGAAACCGGCGGCTACGGAATCGGTCTTTCGATTGCAAAAGCAATAGTGTCAAGACACAGAGGAAGAATTTCTGCGGTAACAACGGATTCAAAATCAATTACCTTCAAGGTTGTTTTGTAAAAAAGGGGTGGTTTTTTGTCGGAATACCGGTCTGTATTTGAACGATATGAAAAAAAGTATATAATATCTTTCTCTCAGAAGAAACGGCTTCTCGACCGGATAAGCGATATTCTGCTTCCCGATGAGTTCGGAGAAAGCACCCTTTGCAACCTTTATTTTGACACGCCCGATTACCGGCTTATCCGCGCCTCGATTGAGCGCCCTGTCTTCAAGGAAAAGCTGCGCATCCGCTCTTACGGAGTTCCCGACAAAAGCAGCAACGTTTTTGTTGAGCTGAAAAAAAAATACAAGGGCGTTGTCTATAAGCGCAGAATCAATATGACCTATGAAGAAGCAGTCGACCTTCTCTGCCGGAGAAATCTGCCGCTTTCAAAAGGTCAGGTGCTCGGCGAAGTTGCATATTTCATGGGGCACTATAAAGGTCTCAGACCGTCCGTTTCAATCTTCTGTGAGCGTTCGGCGTTTTATTCGGCAGAGGACGAAAACCTGCGCCTTACCTTTGACAGGAATGTAAGATTCAGAAATCAGCTGCTTGACCTTTCGCTCGGCGATGACGGAACGCGGATTCTTGAAGACGGGCTTTTCATCATGGAGATAAAAAGTCTCAATTCAATACCGCTTTCTATCGTTCACACGCTCAATGAACTTGAAATCTATCCGCGTTCTTTTTCAAAATACGGAAAAGCCTATGAAATGATTTTTTCGCCGGAACCTGCCGCAGTCCGCTGAGCACATTCCGGACAGTAACCAAAAAACGGAGGAATTTTTAAATGCCCGCAATTTTTAAATCGGTTCTTGCAACAACAATAACGCCGCTTTCGTTCTTCGTCTGCCTGCTTGCCTCAATTCTTATCGGTCTTGCGGTAGCCCTGGTCTATGTCAGAACAACAAAGCGGTATTCCTCCGGCTTTGTTCTCACGCTTGCACTCATTCCGTCCGTTGTTCAGATTATTATTCTGATGGTCAACGGCAATCTCGGCGCAGGTGTTGCGGTTGCGGGCGCGTTCAGCCTTGTCCGTTTCAGGAGTATTCCCGGAACAGCAAAGGAAATCGGCGCAATTTTCATTGCCCTTGCCTCCGGTCTTGCAACGGGAATGGGTTATATTGCCTTTGCCGCCATTTTTGCGGCTGTCATGCTTATTCTTACAGTTCTCTATTCGACGCTGAAACTCGGCACCCGGAACGCGGACAGAAAAAAAGACCTTATGATTGTCATTCCGGAAAGCCTGAATTACACGGAAGTTTTCAAGGACATTTTTGAAAAATACACCGAAAAAGCTGAGCTTGTCAGTGTAAAAACAACAAACATGGGCAGCCTTTTCAAGCTGCGCTATGAAATAATCCTCAAAAAAGACGAAAATGAAAAAGAGCTTATTGACTCAATAAGATGCAGAAACGGCAACCTTGAAATCATGTGCAGCCGTCTGCCGGAGAACGGAGAAATTCTTTAACCGGGGTGCGTTCGTAATATGCTGAGAATCAAAAAATTCAATGCCGTTTTATTTGTTCTGCTTCTTTCGGTTCTGGCGGTCTTTCTTGCCGCGTGTTCCGAAGCGGACGAATCTGTTGTTCTGTCAACCATTGAGCCGATAAGCGATGACCATCCCGTAACCGTACCGACCTCGCATTCCGAGCCGCAGCAGGAGTACAGAATAGATACATATATTATCCTAAACAACGAAGACACAACAATAAACGGAGACGGCGCTTCATTCAATAACAATGTCCTCTCAATCACAAGCAAAGGCTCATATTTCATCAAAGGCAACCTGAACGGAACTATTGAAGTGAAATGCAAAAAAGGTGATGTCCGCCTTTTCCTCAGCGGCGTTTCCGTCGAATGCGAGAAAAGCAGCGCCCTTTTCTGCTCGTCAAGCAAGTGCAGACTCAGCCTTACTACGGTTGAGAACACCGTCAACTATTTCCTTCGCCGCGCCGAGGGAGACAGCAAAGAGCACAGCGCCGTTTTTTCAAAGGGTAATCTTTCTGTTGAAGGCGACGGCAGCCTTGCAATAATCTGCAGCTCCGGCAACGGAATCAGCTGTCTCAGAAGCGTCACGTTCAAAAGCGGCTCAACAGATATTCAAAGCTCGGGGTACGCCGTCCGTGCTCACAACAACCTTAAAATTTCGGGAGGAACACTCGGAATCAGCAGCAAAACAACCGCTGTTTTTGTCGGCGGAGACCACAGCACACTTTCGCTCGAAGGCGGAAAAACCAATATTTCCGGCATTGAGTGCTGCCTTAAAAGCAGCTTTGACGTTACCGTCTCCGGCGGAAAGCATGAGCTCATCAGCGGCGGAGGAAGCACAGATGAAATTACCGGTCAAAAGCAAACTCTTCAAAGTCATGCCGTTTCGCAAGGGGACGACAAAATAAAAACC
The DNA here is from genome assembly GCA_016292455.1 of Clostridiaceae bacterium. Classification (GTDB taxonomy): domain Bacteria; phylum Bacillota; class Clostridia; order Oscillospirales; family Acutalibacteraceae; genus UBA6857. The sequence goes on along the minus strand of JAEDIL010000067.1, from coordinate 5,249 downwards.
GGACCCGCCGGCAATTCAAAAGCAATTGACGCAAACGGAAGCATCCTGCTTTCCGGGGGCAATATTTATGCAAACAGTAGCGCAGACGCTTTCTGCGCCTCAGACGTCATTGCAATTTCGGGCGGAGCGCACAGCATCAGAGCAGACGGCACCGCCCTGCTGAGTGAAAAGACGCTGAGCATTTCCGGAGGAGAAACAGAAATTGATTTCTGCGGCAAAGGTATTGAAACCGAAACTCTCATTTTTTCAAGCGGAAAGCTCAGAATATCGGCAAAGCACAACGCCGCCGGCATTGAAAAAAATATGTTCCAGAGCGGCGGAACGCTTGTTGCTCTTTCCTCTGACAGCGAAATCAGCAGCGCAGTTGATTTCGGCAAAAGCTGCAGCATTTCCGGCGGCACACTTTTTGCAGCCGGCGGAACAAAAAAGCTGAGGGAGCTTGACGATTCCGCAACGCCTTCGGTCAGCCTTAAAAGAAAGCTTTCCGGCGGCAGTTTGCTGACAATTGTCCGGGACAACACAACAATTCTGGGCACACTTGTTCCTTTCAATTGCAATGATGCGGTTCTTTTCAGCGATCTGCTGACTTCAAAAGCAAGCTACAAAATTTACGCCGGCACGGCAACGGGAGATGAAAGCGTTCTTGTTGCAACGGTTACGGCAAAATAAAGCGACAACAAACCACTCAAAACAAAGAATAACAGGGCCGTCGCGGGTTGCGCCAGCCCTGTTTGCTTTTTTAACAGTATTTTTTGTCTTATCTTCCGATAAAGCCGTTTCCGCCGAGGCGGTCAAAAAGGAAACCGTCAAGCTTTTCAATCAGACCCGAAGGGAGCTTAAACTCTTTTTTGCCTTCCGCTTCAAGCCCCACCTTGCAAAGAGCCTCTTTAAGGCTTTCAGTCGCAGCGTTCATCTCGTCCGCGTCACAAACGGTACTTCTGACTGCGGAAAGAGCTTTTTCATACGCCGGACGGACGATGTTTTTCTGCTCTTGCGAAAGCGTATTGCCTTCAAGCGCTTCATAAGCGGTGAAAATTCTTCCGCTCGGACATCTTGTCACTGAGCGGCTGTTTCTTGTGCCGTTGAACTGCGGATAAAGCGGCGTTGAGTCAATGTTTTTGACCGCGCCGTTCAGAATGAGAGCAGCCAGACGGACAACAACGTCATTGCGACCGACTTCGTGGTGCTGTCTGTTGAAAAACCATGTTCTTTCGGGGAAAAGGCAGGTTGAAGCGTCAACGCTTTTATCCGGTGAAATATACTTTGAAGAGTGAGCGGCAAGATACTCTGAATCAAAACTTGTTCCCGCTTTCACATTCGTTGCGCCGAGCGAGGTTGAAGAAACCGGGATAATTCCGTCAGAGTTCGCATTTTCCGAAGAACTGACAGCGCCGAAAAAGGCATAGTCACCGTCGGTATAGGAAAGGTTGTAGCCGCAGATTGAATATACTTCGGTTCCGTTTGCAGCAATTTTTGAAAGGTTGCCTTTCAGGTTGAGTCTCGCATTCTGGAAGGCATCGGTTTTTGCGCGCAGAACATCGCTCTTTATCCATTTGTCTGCAAGCTCGTCATATCTTTCTCCGGGAATCATCGCCCAGAATTCCGGGTTGTTGACAAGAACAGTGTCATGAAGTGCGGTATATGCACAGGTGACTATCCCTTCAAAAAGCCTTCGCGGCATAATATGCAGCAGGATATTCACAAGATTTCCGAGTCCTCTGTCACCGCTGACAGCTTCAAGAACAAGCGGGAAGTACTCTTTTCTGAAAAACTCATCGGATACATTAAAATCTCTGTCGATAAAGTCTGCAATAATATCAGTTCCGTCCAGGAGTGAAACCATATTGACAATTTTGTCAACTTTTGAAATATTCTTTCCCGTTTCGGCGTATGCCGTGAGCATTGTTCCACCGAGACTGACCGTGGCAAGGTTGACCTTTTCGGCCCCTGTTTTTTCAAGAACCATGTCAATATATCCGTCAATACCCTTTGCGCTCTCCATCGGATCTCCGAAGAGGTCAAAGGTATACAGGAACAGATTATCCTCGCCGCAAAGCGCAGCAATCGGCTCAACGGGGAGCATAGTATAGAAGAAATGCTTATCCTGCTCGTTCATTTCGGAAACGGGAACCGTAAACTTCTTTGTGACGAGGTTATAAACCGTTTCGCCGTCCTCATTTGTTTCCATGTATTTCATGACCTCTCTGACAAGTGCGCCGACTTTTTCGGTTACTCCGAGGTCCCTCTGAAAAATAATGCTGAACAGAAGACCGGGGACGAGCTTTAAAAGCTCAGTTTTCAGAGAATCCGTGTTGAGCATGAGCAAGGAAGCAGAAATTTCTTTTCCGCTCTTATCCCTGATGCTTTCGCCGTTTTCGTCCGCAAGGTAATACGGCGAATGGTTGATTCCCGGAAGAATTATCGTCGGATAATTATTTCCGTCGCCTTTAAGCTCATAAAGCTCGGGGTAAAACACATCAAAGTGGTTGTTTTCAACGTATTGGGCGCCGACCGGGAAGCAGAACAGACAGCCCAGAGTCAGAACCAGAACCAGAAAAACAGAAACAGCTTTTTTCATTTTCTTCATCTCTCCTTATATGCATATTGCACCTTGCGTGCAATTATAAGAAAATATTAACACAAAACGCCCCCGTTTTCAAGCAGAAAATTGACGGAAGCCAAATCCGTTGCGGTCTGACTTCCGTCTGAAACAGTGATGTATTAAAGATGATAAAGGTTATCGTTTTCATAATCCGGCTCTGTGGTCAGATCAATTCCGAGCTTTGAAAGAATACTCCTGTCCGCTCCGGAAAGAATTACCGAGCAATGCACCTGGGAGCCTTTGAGCGCAGGCAGAAACGAAAGAGCTTTTGCCGCATTGCCGTTTCTTGCTGCCGCAACGGAAAGCGCAACCAGAATTTCATCAACATGAAGCCTCGGGTTACGGCTTCCGAGATAGTTGACTTTCAGGCTCTGAACCGGCTCGATGAGGTCGGACGGAATGAGGTCAACGCTGTCGTCAATATCTGCAAGATATTTGAGTGCATTGAGAATGAGAGAGCTTGCCGCGCCGAGCAGCTGCTTTGTCTTTCCTGTGAGCAGTGTTCCGTCCGGAAGCTCAATTGCGGCGGCAGGCGAACCGGTCTGCTTTGCAATTTCATTTGCGGCGGCAACAGACTTTCTGTCTGCAACGGTGATGTCAGCTTTGCTCAGAAGCAGTTCAAGCTTTTCAACTTCCTTTGCAACGTCATGACCTTTTCTTCTGTCGCAAAGAGCTTTGTAATATCTTCTGATAATCTCCTGCCTTGCGGCATCGCAGACAGCTTCATCATCAAAAATGCAGAAGCCTGCCATATTGACGCCCATATCCGTCGGAGACTTATACGGAGAATAGCCGTAGATGTTTTCAAAAATCGCACTGAGAACGGGAAAAATTTCAATGTCCCGGTTATAGTTGACCGTTTTTATGTTGTAGGCGTCAAGGTGGAACGGGTCAAGCATATTGACGTCGTTGAGATCGGCCGTGGCAGCTTCATAGGCAAGATTGACCGGGTGACTGAGCGGAAGATTCCATATCGGGAAAGTTTCAAACTTTGCATAGCCTGCTTCAATTCCGCGAAGGTGCTCATGATACAGCTGGGAAAGGCAGGTTGCCATTTTTCCGCTTCCGGGACCGGGAGCCGTCACAACAACAAGGCGGCGGGTGGTTTCAATGTAATCGTTCTTTCCGTAGCCGTTTTCGGAGATTATCTTCCTGACGTTCGAGGGATAACCCTCAATTCTGTAATGAAGAAAAACCGGAACGCCGAGAGACGAAAGCTTCGCCTTGAATGCATCAGCAGAATCCTGCCCGCTGTATTGCGTGATTACAACCGAGCCGACATAGAGACCTACGCTTCTGAAAAGGTCAATGAGGCGCAGCACTTCAAGGTCATAGGTAATATTGAGGTCACCGCGCCTTTTTCTGCTTTCAATTGCTCCTGCACCTACGGCAATAACAATTTCAGCCTCATCTTTCAGTTCAAGCAGCATTCTCAGCTTGCTGTCCGGCTCAAAGCCCGGCAGTACGCGTGAGGCGTGATTATCGTCAAAAAGCTTTCCGCCGAACTCCATGTAAAGCTTTCCGCCGAAACGCGACATACGCTTTCTTATCTGTTCAGACTGCGTTTTGATATATTTTTCGTTGTCAAAACCTTTTTTGAACATCTTCCATTCTCCTTGATTCCAAATAAATTTTCAATCGCCATATACTATATCAAATCTGCCTTGCTATTTCAACAAAGAGCGACAAAAAAACAAAAAAGTCAACCGGTTTTTCCGCTCAGAGGTTAAAGCACATAAATTTTTTCCGAGAAGTACCCGTTCCGTTTATGCATTGACAAGAAATGAAAAGTACAATATACTCTGCGCCGTCATGCACCGTTAAACAGTAAATCGACACTGTGTAGTATATTAAACACAAGTCGTAAAGTTAATAAAAATTTCATAAAGAATGCTAAAAGTACTTGAAATTTGTCAGTCAAGATGCTATAATCAAGCCAAGATAATAACAAAATTAAAAGGAGGAAATCCACATGAAAAAGGTATTATCTGTATTTATGGCGATTCTCATGCTCTTTGGAGCACTTTCAGTCAGCTCTTTTGCAAGCTCAGAAAGCAATCAGTGGTTCGGTGATGTAAACTCCGGCAAACCCGCAAACTATGATCAGACAGTATTATATTTTGATCTCGGAATCGGCGCTCTTCCGAACGCTTCGGTTTACAACCAGACCACAGGTGCTTTCGAAAGCCAGACCAACGTTACCGGCAGCTACTACATGATTCCCAGAAGCAGCACCGAAATGAAAGCAGGCACATATGTAACCCTTCCCGACCTTGACGCTCCGGACGGCTACAAGTTCACCGGCTGGTATTGCTACGGCACCGAAAGCGGAAGAGGCGCAACAACCCTCAACCTCATCGGCAACACCTATGCTCCCAGCACCGCTTTCTGCATTCCCGAAGGTCTTCAGGGCGAAGTTCTCTGCTTCAGAGCAAGCTTTGCTCCCATCAAGCAGGAAGAACCCACCCTTAACAAGGTTATGGGTATTCTCATCAAGGTCTTTGGCGCAATTCTTGGTATTCTCCTCTATCAGGGCAACACCGAAGAAGGCATTGCAGCTATGGAAAAGATTCTCGGCTCTCTCATCTGATTGACTGATGTAATTAAATATTTTTCAAGGAACGCTTCGGCGTTCCTTGTTTTTTGG
>JAEDIL010000155.1 GCA_016292455.1 Clostridiaceae bacterium | reverse complement strand
TCCGGAAAGACGCGAAACTATCAAGCGAAGCAGAAAGGTACTGCGACAACAAACTGAAAGCGAGGTAAGCACAGATGAAAAGAGAAGACGTTTCAAAGATTTTTGAAAACGCAACCGAGGAGCAGAAAACAAAACTGCCTGACATGTTTTTTTCAACAGCACCGGCTTTACCGCATCTGTGGCGAAATATTCAACATTTTTTAAAGCAATCTTACTTGACAAGAACTTAAAACGGTGGTAGAATCTCACATATCGCATGGGCCCGTAGCTCAGTTGGGAGAGCGTTCGGTTCGCATCCGAGAGGTCGAGAGTTCGAATCTCTTCGGGTCCACCAAAAATCCCGTCCGCGTTTTTTGCGGACGGGATTTTTTCTTGTTATTCGGCGCTTACATCGCGGATATAATTCTTGAAGAAGATGAGCGCGTCGCTCATTGAGCTGATGGGAATTCTTTCGTTGGTTCCGTGAGTGCAAAGAAGCATTGAAGTGTCAACCCTGAACGGGGCGTAACGGTAGATGTTTTCGCAGATGGGTTCATAGTGGCAGGAGTCAGTGCCGCCCATTACAAGGAACGGCGCAACAACTGCGTTCGGCTCAATCGACTTGCAAAGGCGCTCGATAATCTTATAGGAACGGGAATCCATCGGTGAGAATTTTGAAGCTTCCTTGCTGTTGAGAACATTGACTTCAATATCCTTGTTCCGGACTACTCTTTTGATGTGTTCAACAATGTCCTGAGTTGTTGTTCCGGGCATTGCTCTGAAATTGACGGTGATTGCCGCTCTCTGCGGAAGAACATTTGCCGCAGGACTGCCCTCAGCCATTGTGATTCCGGTTGTTGTCCTTGTCATGCAGGCTGCCGGAGGAATGAACTTGCAGACCTGAAGAAGAAGCGGATAGAGAGCCGAAATGTTGCAGGTGAGGAGTCGGACGGGGTAGGTGCAGTTCCTTGCAACCGCATCAAGAAGGAACTTCATATTGTCTGAGAAGGAAGCCTTGAACTGATTGTTTTCAAGGTCCTTGATTACGTCAGCCATTTTGCCGAGCGCGGTGTGTTTCGGCGGCTGTGAGGAATGGCCGCCCTTTGCGTTGACAACAACCTCAATGTCGGCGTATCCCTTTTCTGCAATACCGATTCCGGCAAGGTACTTGTTGTTGATGACGCCGGGAATGTTGACCGGGAGCATTGCGCCGCCTTCGTCAAGCACTGCGTCAAGGTGAATACCTCTGTCTTTGAGAACGTTCATGATGTCAAGCGCGCCGTTCTTGTCGTTGGCAACAACTTCTTCGTTGTCTCCGAAAAGGAGATATACGTCTCTTTCAGGTTTGAAGCCGTCTTCAAGAAGGGCTTCAACGGCTTCCATTACGCAGATCAGGTGATTTTTCATATCAAGAGCGCCGCGGCCCCAGACGTATTCGCCGTCATCAACTCCATCAAAAGCGGGATGAGTCCAGTCGCCCTCTGTACCCTCGGAAACGGGAACAACGTCCTGGTGGGCAAGCAGAGCAACCGGGTCAAGGTCGCTCCTTGTTCCTTTCCAGAGATATATAAGGTTTGCCGGAGGAACGATTTCCTTTTCAAGGTTCTCTCTGATGAGCGGATATGCTTCGTCAAGATACTTGTGGAATGCTTCAAACTCGTTCCAGTCAACTAGCTCGGGGTTTCTGTTTGAAATTGTTTTAAAACGGATTGCGCCGGAAAGGTGCTCGCGGTAACGGTCAACATTGACCTGCTCTTTTGTGAGGGGGGCAATTACGCTCTTTTTCGGCTTGAAAACTGCGGCATGAACTGCGTTTGCCGCTGCCGCAGCGCCGAGAACGCCGAGAACAAGCTTTGACTTTTTCATTGGTTATTACTCCTTTTGCGGGAAAAGCCCGCGTTATTTTATTAGTATATCCTGAAACAAGACTGTAACCCCAAAATTATAAAACAAATTATAAAAAAAAGCAAGTATTTCCATATTATAAATCCATTGCTGCTTCAAAAGCGGCTGCTTGAATTGTGCAGGCGTCTCAATTGACTTTTTATTTTAAGTATGTTAAAAATATATTGGGGTGTCACATGACAAAGTAAAT
>JAEDIL010000154.1 GCA_016292455.1 Clostridiaceae bacterium | reverse complement strand
AAAAACAAGTTTTGCCGCGCGCTTTTGCTCAGTATAGCAACCTTTTGCATTTGTTCCGGAAAGGGGCAGCAGACCGGAAAGTGAATAACAGACGATGGAATATAATGACAGAAAAAAAGCCACGCGAAAACGTGACTTTTTGATGCTTAATGACGCAGGAGCAGTCTTGACTCAGCTGTCTTTATAGTTTTATGCCCAAAAGCGGCAATCGAAAGGGATCAATGCTCTTTACAGGAAAAGGTGCTGACAGAAAGCTTCAGAATTTTCGTCATGTTTAAAGCTCTTTCATCAAATTCCCATCGGGAATTGTCTGTGTAATGAGCCATAATTCTCTGCAATCCGTAAATTTTTTCGTCTTTCTCTGAAACCTCCTCCAATGTGCCCGTTCCCATAACACTCTGGAACAGAAAGGTGAAATCACATCCGAGCTTTCCTCCCACCAATTGATGCTTTGTGTCCATTTCAAAAGATACTACCGATTGACCGGGGAGAAGATCTATCTTCCTGCCCTCCTTTGCACAATGAAAGTATAGAATAATCTGATTGTCAATTATGTCATAACCAAAGTTCATCGGTACAATATAGGCTTCGTTAATATCCACAAGCCCTAAACGGCAACAATCACAAGCGTCAATAATACTGATAGTTTTTGAAAAGTCTGTAATTTCTCTGTCTTTTCTGCGCATTTTTCTCATCTCCGCAAGATTTGATTCGTTTGTGTGATTATATCATATAACCGGACTATAAATCAATACGGCGGGTTTTCATCACATGCAACAAAACAAAAACAGTCAATCCGAGGTGTCACGTCTGATTTTTTTAAAGAACAGAAAATAAATCAATACGGAATCTATTATGAAATCATAGAAACGCAATCTATCGAACAGCAATATACTCGATAAAACCGAGACTGCCACAATTCCAACGCTGATTAGCTTTGGGAACCAACCTTTTTCTTTTGTCATCCAGGCGAAGAACGCCAGAACGGGTGAACAAAAGGCAAAGACTGTCCATCCGATAATAAAGGTGCTGCTATAAACACCGTGAGTTACAGCCGCCGTAACATAATATGTAATCAGCATACCGATGCAAAACGGTAAAATGTTCAGCATTGCCTTTTTCTTTGTCTTGCTGAAAATGGAAATCAGTGTTCCCAAAAGAATCCAAATTGCCATTTGAGAAAAGATGTTTCCGAGCGTTTCAAAATAAATATCAAACAGCCGGGAAATTACTCCGAGACCAAACCCGATCAGGAACAAAAGGAATGGGTTTAATATATTCTTTTTCATATCAGCTTCTCCTCGCTCTGATTCCGGTTTGTTGAGTAGATTATATCACACAATTGACATCAAAATCAATGCAAAGGCTTGAGCCTCAATTCTTTTTCGAACGGTTATGGCAAACCAAAAAACACTGAGCCCGGAAGCAGCAATCCGGTTGTATCCGGCGTTGCTGTTTTCGGGCTTAAACTGAATTGTGATTTGTTTGCGACAGGGTTTGCCGCCGTTTTTACTATACCTCAACGGGAATGCGCTCATTCGGAATAATAAACTCAATTTCAGGATGCGTGCGGCTCATTTCGTCTCTGAACTTTTCAACACAAACCCTTTTTGTTACCGGCGGGAAAGCGTCGTCAAAATGGTCAACAAAAACTTTTTTCGGATGTGTGCTTTCAATGAACGGCTTTGTAAGGCTGGGAATGCTGTGGCTGCCGCCGTTGGCGAGAACGAACATATCGCAGCCCTTCGGATATTCCACGCCCTCAACGGTTCCGAATGAGCCGGACAGCAGAACGCTCTTTTCGCCGTTTTCAATTTCATACATGACAATCTCGCGTTTCTGCGGCATATCAATATTTTTCAAAAACAGACTGAACGTTTTCGGAAATTGAACAGCGCATCTGCCGAACACCGAAGAAATATATCCCGCGTCAAATCTGATGTGTTTGCTTTGAAAGGCAGTGACTTTAAAACTGCCGATTTCAACGCTGTCACCGGGCTTAATAACGCTTATTCTGTTTTTTGGAACATTTTTTCTCATCAGGGTTTCGCAGGGTGTTTTTGTGCAGTAGACCGTTACACT
>JAEDIL010000066.1 GCA_016292455.1 Clostridiaceae bacterium | reverse complement strand
CATTCCGGCATTCAGAACAACTGTATCGGCAGACATTCCTCCGTTCAGAACAACTGTTTCACCGAAATTTCCCGAAGCAACCGGTGTCGGCGGTACATATGCCGGCTGGGCAGACACACTGATAACATCCGACTTCTGTACAGGTACGCTTTCGGCAACAGGCTGATCTTTTGGCGGATCCTGAATTCTTATCGGTCTGACCGCAGGCTGCTGAGCGTTGGTTTTTGAAATCGGGGTGTTCTGAGGTGCAGACTGACCAGGAATAGCAAATCCGACGTTAGGGGTCTCTTTTCCTCCCGGAATGGTGATCTTCTGCTTGTTCTCATACGCTTTGTTTTTTGGAGGTGAGCCGGCTACGGAAGCACCTTTCTTTTTTGATGCTTTCTGTGCTTCATAGATCGCCTTGTTTTCCTTTGTGTAATGCTGAAGAAGATAAAGCTTGGACATCGGTTTGACATCATCTTCTTTATCTGCCGCAGGCGTTGTTACTGAAATCGGAACATCGCTTTCGTATCGACCCGACACTCTTTGCTCTTCCGGCTTTGTGTATGGCTTTTGCACCGATGGCTGACTTATTTGTGTAGCTACGGGCTGCTGATATGTCTGCTTTTTCGTCGGCTGGCTTTCCTGTGCCACCGGAGCCGGAGGCTGTGAATAGTTTTGTAGCACCGGCTCAACTGCTTTTTTCTCAGAAATCACAGAATCCAACGCAGTGTTTTTCATAAGACCATCGATCATCTTCTTAAAATCCGTAAGAGAGAATATCGGCATGCTATTGAGATGATTCATAATCTTCGCAACATAATCGCAGTTTTCCGTCTGGTCAAACTGAGTAGAAAACATAATATTCTTAAAAAACAAGCCAAGATCTATATGCTGCCTTTCTGTATCAACAATCGGCAAACAAACAAGCACCGTTTCACAACTGGAAACATCAGCGAAAATATAATCAAGGTCAAGCAGAATAGTATCGGGATCTATCATATAATCTTCAGCAGCGATCATTGCGCTGGCAATCCCATTGAATACACCCAGAAGTCTGGCTTTGTTCACCGGACCTGTAAAGAACTGGCGCACTGAAACCTTTGCAGAAACATTGTATTTGATAAATTTGTCGTTATTCATCTGCAAACACATTGTCTGTGCAAGACCCGGAATTGTATTGTTAGTAAGCATTCCAAGTCCCAGCGAATCAATTGTTTCGTCGGCACCAACATGATAAACAAGATATGTGTTTGTTCCTTGATTCTCATAGGTAAAACTGTTCATTGTGGTCTCTCTCTCTTTCGTCAAAATTAAACTAACATCGTATACAAATTGACTTTTTGCCATCAGTAGCTGCCGCCACCACCTGACTTTGGCTTTGTGGGAGCGTTGTTGTCTTCTTTAATACTTGCAAAAGACTTACAGACAGCTTCTTTACTCAAACTCAATGTTTGTTTTCCAAAGAAATTAAGTCTGAGTTTCAGCTTATACTTAACATTAACGTGAATAATACTGTCTTCAATATAGCAACCCGAAAAGTCAATTCCTGATATTCCGTCGACAACTCCAAGATCTTTCAATATCTGATTCGCTTTATCGGTATCATCGGCAATACTTCTTGCAAATTCCTTTGAAAACAATCCTTTCAGATTTTTGACCGTTCCAAGACTACAATATGAATCGGTAAGACCGGAAGACCCTTTTCCGCTTATCGCTGCAATAAAGTCTGACAGCTTTGTGATTGCACCTGCTGTTCCGGCTTCGCCAACCGTTTCTCTGAAATAACTGTCAACAGCCAACGTCTGAGCGGTCTGAAATGACGCATGTGACACAACTTCCTGAGCACGATATACATGTGAAAAACTGAGAAAAAACAGAATTAAAAACATAAATGCGGTCAAAGAAATCGAGGCCTCAACAACCAGTACACCGCTTTCTTGCTTTTTCATACTTTTTCCCCCTTAATATCCGACATATTTTATTGATTTCATTCCCCAGCCTGTCTTCTTTTTTCCGTCACTGCCCAATGAAAATACCGGCAAAATAGAATTCAGACTTGCTTTCGCATCAACCTTTATGAAAGTATGATAGTCTTCAAGCAGCGTTTGCGGCATACCGCCCTTTAAATATTCCTTATAACGAAGTTCAAGTTGAATCAAGTCAGCCATTCTCTTCACTTTCTGTCTGTTTGACTGGAGGATCATGAAAAGGAACAAGTAATACCTATACTCAAGCTTTAATTTTCCGTCCTCAAGACTTTCAAGCATCTTTTTTGTCTCGCCGCTTATATCATTCTGAGCATAGAATTGTTTGAGTTGGCTAGAGTTTCCATCGCCCATTATTTCCAAATCATTTTCAATATTACTGATGTGTCCTCCCTTGTCCTGCAATCCAATTTCATATTCTGTCCACGATTCATAATAATACCATGTCTCCTGTGTGTAAGTGCTTGTAATACTTATTGAATCGTCCGTAGCAATAACCGATATTTCCTCAGATGAGCGTTCAAGTGTTCCAAAAGCTTCAACTTCAGTTGACTGTAACGAAAGAACCAGTTTTGTTTTTATCAGCGGTACCTTCATTTTAAGTCTAATCAATAAGTTCATGTCAATATTGCTCTCATAATACATCAGGAGAATAAAAACAAGCGGACCGAAAACATTGCAGGCACCAATGAGCTTCATCCAATTGGAGTCTTTAAAAATCAGCAAAGCATTATTTAACATTCGCAAGCCCATAATCATTGAAAAACAGTACTTCTGATTGTTGACTTCCGAACTGTCACCCGCAACAATATATTCCAGGTTCGCCTGCGAGAAGGTTTGCGCAGGTATATTGCCAGCAGAACCGTTCAAAGATTTGCCAATACCGCTTTCTCCCTTGACCTTATCAAGTCTGTTGGAAAACTTTGTTATTGCAAATTGATTGATGAGTACGCTTTCTCCTAGCATGGACGGAAGCATTTTCAGAACATCTACAATGTGGTTTGCAATAAAAGTTACGTCCGTGACTATGCTGACTATTGTCGGAATACTCGAAACTATGCGTACAACAGCACTTATAAGCGGAAATACAGTCCCGACTATAAGCTCGCCATCATTTTGCGATCTTGTGAGCTTCTGACAGTTTTCCGACACGTTCGCAATGCGTTCGGTCAGCTCTTCATTCAGCATATCACTGCCTGTATCCTTATCAGGACTTACAAGTCCGATGTCTGAATCGTAAACTGAGCCAAGCAGGGTTCTGGCATCATTCAAATACGATCTTACGGCATTAATATCAGATACGTCAATATCCCCCTCGGAATTAGTTCCGGTTCTTGAGGGGAGAATACCCATCGTAGATGAATTGAGATTTACCTTGCAATCCAATTCATATGCCGCGGGCAAAGGACTAAACGCCGAAAACAATTGTTTAAAAATGGAAATCGTCTGAACAAGCTGACTGTTCATTGTCTTCACAACATTTATTCCGGCAATTGCAGCAAGGAATTCGGTCATTTGTGCCTTTGTCAAATAATATCTCGGAGAAGTTGTATCATAGTTTGCCATCAGTCCGGTTCTATACTCACTGTGTGAAGTCAGGCTTCCGAAGTTTTCATTTATATCAACTCCGTTGAGCTTTTCCAGTTCCCCTTTCTGCTCTGCAACGAAAACAAGTCCTGCGTCAGCCGGAATGGTTCCAACCCTTTTCAATTCTTCGTATAGCATATCTAGCGGACCGAGATCAACTTTTGAAACATCAGGATCCGACCAGTCACCGCTTTTTTCCTTAATTTTCTCGGTGGCATCCTTCATCTTTTTTCCGGCATTGATAGCCTTTTCTAGCGCAGTCGTGGCTTTTTCAAAATTTGTCTTATATGTACCCAAAAGAGTTCCAATTTTGCCCAGGGCACTGCTCAAGTTGTTTTTTGAACTATCGATAGCCTCGTTGAGTTCTTTTATCTTTGCCTGATAGTCTTGATACTTTTTATTCTGATCCTCCCATGCTTGTTTCTGGCGGGACTGACTGTTATAGATTGATTTAAAAGAGGCAGCCTTGCCTTCAATGTTTTCTTTCGCCGTTTTGGCATCTGTTTTCGTCGGATTTTCCTCAATTGACAAACCAAAACTATTGATTCTTTCGGAAATCCTGGAAATAAAATCTTCCCTTGAAATATTTTTATTGCTATTAGTTAATGAAAGATCATTTTTTTCATTAGATGAAAGCTTTTTGAAAAGTTCTGAAATGTCGCCGTCAACAATACCATTGTCGTCAAAATAGTCCATTTTAATTGCTTTTTCCAAAGCTGAGGCTATATGATAAAGCTTATCAGCGTTGCTTTTGTTACCGTAGTTTACAGTAGGGCACTCTCCTGACGGAGGGGTTGGCGCAGGTTTATGAGCTTTAAGATAATCAATCTTTGCATTTATTGCATTAGAAAGGTTGTTGTGAGACGTGTAATACGAAGGGTCCGCAACAATGTTATCCCAGCCTTCATCGTTAATGAGCTTTTCTATACTGCCCCAGCCGGCTGTGACAATGTCTGCGAATTCGTTGTTAAATCCCGGAGCACCACCGACGGTTGAAGACTCCAACTGCTGAATCGTTTTTGCCAAAGAATAAATTGCTTTAAGTCCTTCAAGGATATCAGCAATTGCATCACAGATATCAAGAATGTTATCGAGCATCGGAATTAATTCCCGAATTTTCTTAATTATGTCAGAAATAATCTTGTCAATGTCAATGAATTCTTCAAGCATTTCAAGTGGCGCACGATATTTTTCGTGTTCGAGAATCTGCCTTTCAAGAACGCTGTAATTGGCAAGGTCATAATGAAAACTTGCATTACTGTTGCTTAGATTGTAAAGCAATGAAATGCCGTTTGCAGATGCGTCCGAGTTTTTCTTCAGAATTTCGTTGACATTTGAGGCCTTTCCGTCCTTAGACTTCACACCGTAAAGTCCGAACCTTTTTTGGAGCGTAGAATCCAACCCTGCAAGCTGAGACAATGCTGTTGTAATAGTGGCCTCGTCCAAAACCTGCTGAGCAACCTTATATCTGTTGCCTTCCATAACGAGCGCCGTTAATGAGCAAACACCTGTAAGGAGCAATGACAGAAAGATTGAAATTGCTCCTTTTGTTCCTTTTATTAACTTATTCCAAATTCTTTTGTTTTTCATATTACTTCACCAACGAACTAAAATCGAATGCGTTAATAAACTTCGTGAATGTTCCCGTAAATTTGTCAAGTTTCTTAATAACAGCATCTTCAGTCATTGAAACCGTGTTGAAATAATCCAGCAGGTCAATGCAGTTTGCCCTGGCAGTTGCCGTATATGTCATCTTGTTGTCTCCACCCCAGATTTTTGTGAAAGGGATAGAATAATTACTTTTTATTGTAACAACAACCTGATTGAGCAACAGTGTCCCCGGTCTCCTCTTCACCTCAACTTGAATGCTTTTGGGTTCATCTTTGATGAGACGCCCTTTTTTTATCTTATAAAGAGCAAACCACTGACCTTTTTTCACTGCCTTGTCATCTTGACTCGAGTTGAAAAAATTCGTGACATAGCGATATAGGTTGGTTTTATAAAAATTTGAATCGTTTACATATCCGATATCCGGGTCACGGCAAATTGAAGAATATACATTCGCTATATTCGACGCCGTCTCCGTAGCGGTGGCATCAAGGAGTGTGTGCTCATACAATATAAATCCCAGATTGATGAGAACCGCAATCATAACGACCGTAATAGACATCACAAAAGATGCCTCTATGACTAAATTTCCCGAGCGTTCGTTTTTTGCTTTTCTTAAAAATTCTCTCAGTTTTTGCTTCATTTTAATTCAACTCACTTATCAAGAGTGTAATAAAGTTCCAGCGGCTGCCAGAAAGTGTTTCCCTTGACGAGACAAAGTCCGCCATCAGTGAAATAATCGCCTTCGGAAAACTCTCCGGTAATAACTTTCTCGTTCGTTTCGTTAATAAAGAAGCATTCATTATCCTTTGTTACGGCAGCAAATCCGTTTGAAAATGACTTGGCGCTGTCATATTCCGGTTTGATGACTTCTTCTCCTTTGATATTGATAAATCCCCATTTATCGTCAACACAAACGGCAGCAAATGAATCCTTATTGACAAAAATGCCACAATCATCATATTCCGCATCTGAAACACATTCGAGCTTTGTGTTATAAATCTTATACTTTCCGTTTTCCTTGGCAAAGAAAACTCCGTTAGTGAGGCATTCATATGACATTCCAAGCTTTATGTCTTCAAAGTACTTGTCTCCGACAACTTTCCCCTCTGTATCAATCAGGCACCAGCCGGAATCGGTTTCAACCGCAGCATAGTTTTCTCTGAATCTTCCGGCATATTTATAGTCGCCAAAGACCTTTTCACCGGAAAGATTGTAATAGCTGAATGTGTTGTCTTTTCTGCAAGCAACAAGTTCTGAACCAAAGCCGGTTGAAAAGTCAATGTCCTTGTCAAGATACGCAATTCTTTTTCCGGTCGAGTCCATGATAAATGCATAATTACCGTTTTTGGCAACAACATAGTCGTTGACATAGACAGAGGCATAATCAAAACCTCTTGAAAAAACAGACTTCATATTTTTGTCATATATATAATAGACTTTTGAATCGCGTACCGTATAGTATGACTGTGTCGAGCGCTTCACGTCGGTAATTATTGTATATCCGAGAGAATACTTGTATCTCACCTTTTCGGTAAAATCGGAAATCAAATCAGATTTCACTCCGAGTTTTTTCGCCTGAGCCAAAAGCTCAACAACACTTTCATAGTCTTCTCTTGTATAATAATAGTTCAGTGCCTTTTCATATGCAGCTGCTTCCTCTCTGTAAGTTGTAACCATGTTTTCAAGAAAGCTCTCATAGTCATATGTCTTAGTGAGTTCTCCGTTTTCAATCGCGCGAAAATATACATCGGCAATTTCAAGTTCCAATTCAAGGGAGTCCTCTTCGGCAACAGCTTTTTCATATTCTTCAATCGCTTTAAGGCAAAGATCTTTCTCGTATAATTCACGAGCTGTTTTTAAGTTGCTCTTATATTCGCTTTTTCCTGAAAACGTTGCCGGAACAGCAACAATCAAGGCCAGTGCACAAAAAGCAATCAAAAGTATTGTCAACGTCTTCTTGTCAAATTTCATTATTCTTCACCTCAAAAGCTTGATATAAACAACGCCGCCAGATATCCGACACAGACCGAAGGTCCGAACGGAATTGCAGATTTTCTGTTCTTCTTCTTCGCCGCCATCAGAATGAGCGAAGCAATGGTATTGATTATCAGTCCGAAAAGTAGAGTTGTATATGTGCAGATCGCACCCGAGCAAAGGCCGATAACCGCAAAAAGCTTCACATCCCCGAATCCGACAGCACCCCGACTCACCAGAGCGGCAACCAAAAGCACGCCAAACCCGGCAGCAAAACCAATCAGGTCGTTTTTAAAAATCGCAAGAACTTCTTCCGTACTGAAAATGAGTTCAAGAACATATATTACTACCCGCGCCGAAAGTCCGAAGACCACAAGCAGATTCGGGATTTTTTTCAATTTTAAATCAACAAATGCAGCAGTTACCACAATAAATGTCAGAACTGACAGTTTTACATAATTAAACCAGATATCAATATTTAACTTAAGAAAAATGCTCGATGATACAAATGCCGCAACGGCAAAAATCATAAGCAAAATACTTTGATAACGCTTATAAGGACAAACCGTTTCACGAGCTTTCGCCCCGGCTTTTTTCAAAACTTCTTTTTCCGCGCCCTTTTCTTGTTCTTCACCATTTTCTTTTTCAATTTCATAGCTCTCGTTCAAAGTCTCAGCTTCTCCTTCGTCGGAAGGCTCGCATACGGAAAGCGTGTAAACCGTTTTCCCGAAGCAAAAGATTTTTTCCTTTTTAAAGCAGAACAAAAAGCACAAAACAGACTGCAAAAACGCAGTAAAAATGCTAACTCCAATTTCAAATCCTGTCATTTTTTCTCCAATCAAATACAAAACACTCTTTTCAGAGATGTCTCAACTGAATTACAGAAAAGACATCTCTGAATAAGTCACCCATGAATAAGTACTTATCGCTCGACCGATCATCAGTATCCCGCAATTGCATTGTCTGCCGAGGAATTGATAGCGCCCCAAATTCGTTTAAAGAGTCCTATAATGTATTCTCTGAAAACAACAGCAAGAGCAATTGCAATCGCAAGAAGAACAATCATGGCAATAATATTGACCTCACCGTCTTCGTCATAGACAAATTCGATAATTCTCTGCTTTGCTTTGAATTCAAGATTCATGAGTGCCATAGAAATCTCATTCCACATTTTGATTCCCCTCCTTTCAATCAGGATTATATTCAACCCGGATTCGGATTAAATTCCCAGATTTGTCATAATCGGTCCCATAACCATTATAAGTATTCCGATAAACATTACGAAAATCGGAATCAGCAGTTTACTTGCAGCAAGCTGTCCCTGCTGAAGAACGGACTGCCTTTTCATTTCCCAAAGCTCGCCTGACTGATTTCTCAAGGAAGCGGCAAGGTCTTTGTTACCCTTTTCAAGTCCCTGGATAATAAACGATGTGAATTTTTTAATTTCCGGCGTTGCGCAACGGATTGAAAACGCATACAAAGCATCCGCTTCGCTCATGCCGTTATTGATGTCCTCGGAAACCCTTCTCATCTGAATAAACAACGGCTTGTCACTTGAAAAAGCAACCTGCGACCAGGCTTCTCTCAGAACCATTCCGGAATTTACAAGCAGAGCAAGGGTAGAAATTGCATCAGGAAAGTCCGAAATATAAATCACACTTTGCTTTTTCAGCTTGCTTTGCGCCAGAGTTGAAAAATAGTAATAGACAACACCCGAGACTACAAAGCCGAGCCCGAGAAGAACAATACCGTCCGTCCCGGAAGCCATACACGCAAAAATCAGGCAAATTACAAAAACGAGAAGGCTCAGCGAAATTCTCTGAGCGTAGAAAATTCTCAGATAATACTCCGCATATTTATCGCCGTAGAGCACTTTCATTTTTTCTCTGAGGTCATTGGCTTTTGCGCTCCTGAGGTCAATTTTGAAAAGCTCCATTATCCTGAAACCGACACCATAGGCATCCTTGACCATAAATTCTTTTTCATCAAGCGGAGATATCATCTCATCGTACTTACCTGATGTTAAAAGCAAGAACAAATAGATCCCCGTTCCGGCAAGAGCCAGAACAACAATAAGCAATCTGATCACAATCATATGTTACACCTCAATATTCATTACAGCCTTACCGATGAAGTATGACGCAACAAAGAGCGCCACGCCTATGGTTGTAAAAATCAGTCCCGTCGGGGTTGTAAAATTGGCGGCAAAATCTCCGCCAATCATCTTGATCATTCCGACAATAAGGAAAGGCATAACGAGCATTATGTTTTGCTCATTTTTGTTCGATGCAATTGCTGTTGCAATTTCCATTTCAATTTGTGTCTTTGAACTGAGAATTTCATGCGTTGCCCTGACAACGTCCTTGATGTCTCCGCCTTTTCGATATACAGTTTCAAAAACCCGTCCGAAATTCTCAATATCTTTTATTCCGCTTCTCTTTCCGAAATCGAGAATCATATTTTCAATAGGGATGTTCTGATTGTATCCGTCAAGTATCATATTTACTTCTTTGACAATATATGCATCGTCTTTATACTGAATCAGCAAATCGTTTTTTGCAGTTGCGAAAGCAGACGGTGCATTCTGACCGGTTGAAAAAGACGCCGACAATGAATCAAGCAAGTCAACAAACTGAAGCTTAAGATTTTTTATACGCTTTGCAATAATTTGCTCACGTCTGATCGGCAAAAACATTTTTGCGGCAAAACAGCCGGCAACGCCCATAATGACAATATTGCAGATATAAGTAACCATAGTGGAATCGCCGAATTCATTTTTTCCGAT
>JAEDIL010000153.1 GCA_016292455.1 Clostridiaceae bacterium | reverse complement strand
AATTGAGTTCTTCGGCAAGGAGGATCTTTCAAAGCTTTTGAAGCTTTTTGAAAATTAAGGAACCTCTGAATAAATCACAGCATACGCTTTGATGCACATCTTACTTGCATATCAGAGCTTCATTAATCCGGGCGGTTCGTTGTGAATCGCCCGGCTTGTTTGATGTGTGAAGCAGCTTTTTCTTTTCAGGTGTGAAATTTGTGTCTTATTCTATTCCACGATAACCGTGCTTTTCTGCGTTTCCAAGCAGGTACAAAAAAGCAAAGGCGGGGATTCGCAGAAGCTCTTTTCCTCCGGGCGTGTTGTGTATGCCAAAATCGGTTGCGTTTTTCGTAACGATGATTGAAGCGGACGAATCCTCGCAAAATTCAACGATTGCGTCATCATCGGCAATGGGTGCTTCTTCACGATACTTGACTTCAATCAGAATATTCTTAATTCTCGGATAGTCAACAACAACATCAATTTCTTTGTTTTTCTTACCGCCTCGGAAATAGCCGATTGACGTTGCAAATTGATAGTAGAAAGCCGCAACGTGTTTATAGACCGCAGTTTCCACAACCTTTCCCATTCCGACCGGATCTGTCATAATGGAATCATCCATCAGAACCGCATTGCGTATGGCGGCATCGGCGATATATATTTTCGGTCTTGCTTTCAGCACCTTTTTTCCTGCCATGTCCACCGGCCAACTTTGATATATAAGGTTTGCGCTTTCAAGATATTGTATATAGTTTTCAACAGTAACACGGGAAACACCGTTAAGCTCTTTTGTGATTGCTTCGATTGAAACAATTTCCGACGAAACGTTGCACAGATACAAAAAGATGCGTTCAAGCTCTGTTGCGTTCCTGATGTTATACAATGACGGAAGATCACGCTTGAGAACCTTATCAACAACGTCCTCGCGCATAATCTGTTGCGCCATCAGGTCGTTTTCTGCAAGCGCAAGCTCGGGAAAACCGCCGACCTGCAAATATCGCATAAAGTGATTTTGTACCTTTGAAAGCTGAAGCATAATCCCAGTGCGTTCAATCTGCGTTTTGTGGAGGAGGGAGGTGACCTTCAAATCAGCCGGAATATCCGGACGGTCAACGCCGAGCAGCTCGCAGTATTCATAGAATGACAAGGTCGGAACCTGAATTACCGACCACCTTCCCGCACCGCTTTCACGACTGCCCTTCATAAGAGCCGGGCTTGCCGACCCGGTTGCAACAACCTTTGTGTCCGGCTGTGTGTCATAGATTATTTTGAGCCAACGATCCCAGTCCTGCGCATACTGAACCTCATCAAAAAAGTAATATACATCCTGTTTAGCATAAATGTTTTCGTGATAACACTCAAGAATTTCCTGAAACTGACTGAGCTTCAGCATGGGATGATCCATAGAGATGAAAACAATTTTCTGCGGAGCAACGCCTGTGTTCAGCAGTGCCTCAATCATTTGATACTGAATGGTGGTTTTTCCGACCCTGCGTGTTCCGGTCAGCACAACCGTTCTGCGGATGTCCTTTTCATTCAAGCGTTTCATCGCTTCATGAAAAGCAAAGCGCTTATAGGTTTTTGACATCTTAGGATTAACAACGCCGGTTTTCCACCATGGGTTATACGCCGTTAAAACTTTGAGTATGCCGTCTTTTGAAATAATTGCCACGGTTTCATCACGCTCCTTTATATGTATCATACCCATAAAATCAATTTTTGTCAACAATTATTATAAGTATACTATCAATATTTTGCTAAAATAATTGATTTTTGCCGCCGAAACCGGTAATTTGGCTTTCCTTGAGCCTTGCCGGTTCGGCGGCTGATTTGACAAATATATCCATATATGTTAAAATCAAGATAAGAGAGAGCTTCCGGCGGCAGAAATGCCGTGTTTTTTGCGGCACGTTTGTGCCGGACGGGAGGAAAAAATGGAAGAAATTATTGAAAAATTGCAGGGATTTTTGCAAAGGCTTTCCCTGCGCGGAGATAAAATAAAGCGCTTTCTTACAAACAAGCTTCTGCTTTCGGTTTTTGCCGGAGCGGTTGCGCTTCTTGCGCTCGTTTCGGTCGGCACTCTTATCAAGGAGAAAAAAGCGGACGTGCAGAG
>JAEDIL010000065.1 GCA_016292455.1 Clostridiaceae bacterium | reverse complement strand
CGGAACAAAGGCGGTCAGAGCCAACAGAGACAAATATAAGTGCAACATTCCTTTCCTCATTCTCATGGATCCCACAAGCGCCTGCAACTGCCGCTGCAAGGGCTGTTGGGCTGCCGAGTACGGACATAAAAACAGTCTGAGCTATGAAGAAATGGCGGAGGTTGTCCGGCAGGGCAAGGAGCTCGGAACTCATCTTTATATGTTCACGGGCGGCGAGCCGCTTGTCAAAAAGAAAGAGCTTATCCGTCTCTGCGAGGAGAATCCCGACTGCGCGTTTCTCGCTTACACCAACGGAACGCTCGTTGACGAGGAATTTTGCAAAGAGCTTGTCAGAGTCGGCAACTTTGCCCTTGCGCTGAGCATTGAGGGCAGCGAACAGACAACCGACGCACGCCGCGGAGAAGGAATTTACGGGAAGGTTATTTCCGCAATGCAGCTTCTTAAAAAGCACGGAATTCTTTTCGGAATGTCCGTCTGTTATACAAGAGAAAACGTTGAAGCCGTAACAAGCAGCGAATTTCTTGACAAGATGGTTGACCTTGGCGTCAAGTTCGGTCTTTACTTTAACTTTATGCCGGTCGGTCATGACGCTCCCGTTGAGCTTATTCCGACTCCTGAGCAAAGAGAATATATGTATCAGTGGCTGAAAAGAACCCGCAACGGCGAAACCGGAAAGCCGCTTTTCGTCATGGACTTCCAGGATGACGGCGAATATGTCGGCGGCTGCATTGCGGGCGGAAGAAATTATTTTCACATCAATTCCGCCGGAGACATGGAGCCTTGCGTATTCATTCATTTTTCGGATTCAAATATCCGTCAGAAAACTATTCTCGAAGGACTTAAAAGTCCGTTGTTCATGGCGTTCAGACACGGACAGCCGTTCAACGACAACCATCTGCGTCCCTGCCCGATGCTCGAAAATCCGCAGTGTCTGAGAAGCATCATCAGTCAGACGGGAGCAAAGTCAACGAACCTCCTCGGCGAGGAGAGTGCCGAAGAGCTTTGCAGCAAGTGTGATAAGTTCGCCGCGGAATGGGCGGTTGAAGCGGAAAGAATCTGGAAAGATAATCCTCATC
Source organism: Clostridiaceae bacterium (assembly GCA_016292455.1). Taxonomy (GTDB): domain Bacteria; phylum Bacillota; class Clostridia; order Oscillospirales; family Acutalibacteraceae; genus UBA6857. The sequence goes on along the minus strand of JAEDIL010000065.1, from coordinate 8,932 downwards.
CGAACCCGAAAACCCAGTATTACCGCGACACACCCGAGGGCAGAGCGGAAGCCAAGGCAAAAAAAGCCGAAGCAACGAACGAATAACAAACCAAACAAAAGAAGAAACTGCGCCGTCAAGCACAGAACAAAAATCAGAGTAAGAAAAAAAGAAAGCTATAATTCACAAATCCAAAGAGAAGCACTCTTTGCAAAGCGGATTATAGCTTTTATTTTTGTGTTAAAATATATTTACGTTTCGCCCTCGCAATACCTTCGCGCAGTTTTTCGGGGCAAAGAAAACGCTTTCTGCGCCTGAATACTGCTGCCGGCTTTTTTTCTTATTATTCGACCGGGAGATTGAAGCAGTGCATATGAAGCGCGGAGAGGAGCCTTAGCGGTTCGGCGGCCTTGAAGGGAGTACCCTCGGCAAAAAGCTGCTGTTGAAGGCGGATTCCGGCAAGGAGTCCGACGTCGGTCTGGGAAACATGCTTTTTGATGCTTTCCATTTTCATCTCTTCAAAATCGGTGATGTCGATGAGCGTGTTGGGCTTGTCGGTGTAATAGAAGCCGATGCCTTTTACGTTCCACGCATCATCGCGGAGTTTTCCGTCAACAAATTCAGGGAAGAAGTTGCACTGGCTGTCCATTGCGGCATATTTGACGGCTGTTCCGACTTTGATGTGGTCGGAATGACATTCGTTTTCAAGGAGCGGATCGGCGGTGAGAACATAGTCCGGCTGAATTCTTCTGATAACTTTCAGAATTTCAACGGAAATCTCGTCAACCGAGGCTCTTGTTTTGTCGGCAAAACCGAGGAAGCCGGCGTTTTTGACTCCGAGATATTCCTGAGCGGCCTTTGCTTCTTTCTGGCGGCGGGTTTCAACCTCGTTTTCTCTTCCGATGTATTCGGGGTCGGCGTATCTGTCGTCGAGAACGGTCAGCTCCCAGACCTCAACGCCGAGGGAAACGAGCCATGCCATTGTTCCGCCTGCGCCGATTTCATTGTCGTCCGGATGGGGCTGAACAAAAAGAACACGCTTTGCCTTTGAAAGGTCGGGCGGAGCGCAGAGCGGGTCTGCTGCAATTTTTGAAAGACCGCCGAAAACGGCGCGTTCAGTGCCGAAGCGCAGAGAATGATTTCTTTTTCTGAACCTGTCAATAATCCTACTCATTTTTTTCGTCCCTTTCTTTCGCACAGCCGGTGAAAAATCAGGCAGTGCGCTGTTTTCTTATGCCGCTATCAATAATATATCAAATCGCGTTCCGAGTCAACTCATAAGAAGAAAAAACAGTTTCAATCGTTTTTTCACATTCCGCCGGGGAATACACCCAACGGTCAATGTAATCTGAACTGACAAAGTATTGCGGCGGGTCATTCGGATACGAGGCGTCAAAGGAATCAACAATAATGAGCTTGACTTTCATTCTTTCCGGAATGAGACTTTTGATGTAAACGCTTGCGTGCTGACCGGGAGTAACACCGGGAACATACTCGGCAAGACCGGCAAGGTTGGGTTTCAATTCGACGAAAATACCGTACCGCTCAACTGAACGCACTATTCCGGGAACGGTTTCGCCGGGCTTGAAAAGCGAGGCGTTTTCTTCCCATGTTCCGAGAAGCTCTTTATAGCTGAGAGTTACCCTGCCGCTTTCGTCAATGCCCTTGACAACGGCTTTGATTTTCTGACCGGTGAAAAAGCGGGCAGACGGGTGCGGAATACGGGAAACAGAAATACTGTCAATCGGCATAAGGGCGCTGATTCCGGCTCCGATGTCCGCAAAAACGCCGAACGCCTCCATGTGCGTCACAACCGCGTCAATTACGCAGCCGGGAGTCAGACTTGAAATGTATTCCTCCATGCACTCTTTCTGCACGGCTTTGCGGCTGAGAACGGCAACTGTTTCGCCTTTTTCATTTTCCTCAAAGCCGGTGATTCTGAAAACAACAGGTTTGTTTACCCTGGAAATCAGGGCTATGTCGCGCACTGAGCCGTCGTCTATTCCGAGAGCGCCCTGGGAGCGGGGAATGATTCCTTTCATTGCGCCGAGGTCAACGTGGAGATTATGCTCTTTGTCGCACATTACAACCCTTGCTTCAAGAATTTTTCCGCTGATATAGGCTTCTCTGAGCGCGGCTTTTGAGGAAAGAGCGTTTCTGTTTTCCGCTGTGTTGATAAGGTGATTTTCTGTGAAAAACTTTTTCATTGTCATATCCTTTCTGCTCCGTTTTTGAAACGGGCGTTAAATCTACATTCTTTTTATTTATATGCGCCGAATTTTTAATTTATCGGCTTTAATGATTGATATTTTCAATGCCTGTTGATATAATATAGTGATATTATTTTATGTCCGAAAGGAGAGGGAAAATGGACGTGCGTGTTGGTGACAGACTTACAATGAAGAAAAAGCACCCCTGCGGAAGCTTTGAGTTTTCCGTCCTTCGCTCCGGAATGGATTTCAAGCTCAGATGCTGCGGCTGCGGCAGAGAATTCATGATTCCGCGCTCCAAGGCTGAGAAGAACATCAAAAAGATTCTTCACGAGGAGGAAAACGATGCTTGAAAAGCTTCACGCCGTTGAAGAGCGTTTTGATGAGGTATCAAAGGCTCTTTGCAGCGGTGACATAATGAATGATATGGAAAACTACCGCGCACTGATGAAAGAGCACAAGGCACTTTTGCCGGTGGTGGAAAAATTCCGTGAATATAAAAAAATCAAAGCCCGGATTGATGAAGCAAAAACTATTATTGAACAGGGCGGCGAGGACAGGGAATTCCTTGAAATGGCGCGTCAGGAGCTTGAAGAGCTTTCACCTGACGGGGAAAGGGTTCTTTCCGAGCTCAGAATTCTTCTCCTGCCACGTGATGAAAACGACGGGAAGAACGTTATTGTTGAAATTCGGGCAGGGGCGGGAGGCGAGGAGTCCGCGCTTTTTGCCGGCGTGCTTTTCAGAATGTATTCAATGTATGCCGAGAAGAAGGGTTTCAGAACCGAAGTGGTTTATTCAAACGATACGGAGCTTGGCGGTTTCAAGGAGATAAGCTTCACCGTTTCCGGAGAGGGCGCGTATTCCCGCTTTAAATTTGAAAGCGGAGTTCACCGCGTTCAGCGTGTTCCGGAAACCGAGTCGCAGGGAAGAATACATACCTCAACGGCTACCGTTGCGGTTCTTCCGGAGGCTGAGGAGGTTGACGTTGAAATCAACCCGGTAGATTTGCAGGTTGACACATTCCGCTCCGGCGGAGCAGGCGGTCAGCATATCAACAAAACCGAATCTGCAATCCGCATTACTCACATTCCGACGGGCATTGTTGCCGAGTGTCAGGACGAAAGAAGTCAGCACAAAAACCGCGAAAAGGCAATGCGCGTTCTGCGTTCAAGAATTCTTGAAGCTGAGCGCAAAAAGCAGCAGACCTCAATTGCGGACGAGAGAAAAAGCCAGGTCGGAACGGGCGACAGGAGCGAAAGAATCCGAACCTATAACTATCCGCAGGGACGTATTACCGACCACAGAATCGGACTTACGGTATACAAGCTTGAACAGTTTCTTAATGGTGATATGGACGAGATTGTTGACGCGCTCATCACGGCAGACACAGCCAGAAAGCTGACGGAGCAATAAGTTTTTCAGGAAAGTGTATTCATAATGAAAACAGAAGTTATAAAAGTTGAACACGAAAGCGATGAGGGAATTTTAAAAGCCGCAGAGCTTTTGAAAAAAGGCGGGGTTGTTGCAATTCCGACCGAAACGGTATATGGCCTTGCCGCCAATGCTTTTGACGAAAAAGCTGTGGCGAAGATTTTTGAAGCCAAGGGAAGACCGTCCGATAATCCGCTGATCGTTCACATCAGCGAGCTTTCCCAATGGGACGCCCTTGTTGAAAGTGTTCCGGAAAACGCGATGAAGCTTGCAAAAGCTTTCTGGCCGGGACCGCTGACGATAATTCTTAAAAAAAGCAATCTCATTCCGTTAAGGACAAGCGGCGGACTTGATACGGTGGGAGTGCGCATGCCGCTGCACCCGATTGCAAGGGCAATAATCAGCGCCGCCGGTGTTCCGCTCGCGGCACCCTCGGCGAATATTTCGGGAAAGCCGAGCCCCACCTCAGCAAAGCATTGCGAAAAGGATCTTGACGGCAGAGTGCCGCTCATTATTGATTCGGGCGATTGCTCGGTCGGCGTTGAATCAACTGTCATCACCCTTGCAGGCGAAGTTCCGCGTGTTTTGCGCCCGGGCGGAATTTCTGTTGAAATGCTCACAGAAGTTCTCGGTGAAGTTGAGGTTGATTCTGCGGTTTTTGAAAAGCTTGCCGATGGGGCGGTTGCCGCTTCTCCGGGAATGAAGTATAAGCATTACTCGCCGAGTGCAAAGGTTACTATTGTTAAAGGCAGCTTTGAAAAGTTCAGGGATTTCGTTGAAGGCATGGAAAAAGAAAGCACCGTCGCCCTTGTTTTTGACGGCGAGGGCAGGGAGCTTTCCGTTCCGTTTATCGAATACGGAAAAGCGCATGACGGTCTTTCTCAGGCGCACGGGATTTTTGACGCTTTGAGAAAGGTTGACGAAACCGGAGCGAAAAACTGTTTTGCCCGTTTTCCGGAAAAGGATGGCGTCGGTCTTGCCGTTTTTAACAGACTTGTCCGTGCGGCAGCATTCAGTATAATTGAACTTTGAGGTGAAAAAATGAGGGTATTCGGACTGACCGGTCAGACCGGTGCAGGGAAAAGCACGGTTGCAGGTTACCTTTCAAAAAGGGGATTTTTTGTAATTGACGGCGATAAGCTTGCCCGCCTTGTTACCCGGAAAGGTTCGCCGGCGCTTTGTGAGCTTGGCACGCGCTTCGGAAAGGATATTCTTTTTGAGGACGGCTCGCTTGACCGGAAAAAGCTTGCTTCAAGGGCGTTTTCTTCAAAGGAAAACACGGCTGCACTGAATGCGATTACTCACCCGTATATTGATGAGCTTTTCAGAAATGAAATTGAAAAGGGGACAAAAGCAGGCTTTGAATATTGTCTTATTGACGCGGCAGCTTTGCTTGAAAGTCCGTCAAGAAAGCTTTGCGAAAAAATTATTGTTGTTGTCTGTCCCGAGAGTATTCGCCTTGAACGGCTTCTCAGGCGTGATAATATTACAAAAAAAGAGGCTATGCTTCGTATGAGCGCACAAAAAAGCGAAGAATATTACATCGCGAATGCAGATATAATAATACGAAACTATCCGCCGTATGACGCCGATTCTGAGGCGGAAAGCTTCCTCAAGGAGGTCTCGGCGTGACGAACAAAAGAAAGACTGCGAAGAAAAAGAAAAAATCCACTCCTGTCGGAAAAATTGCGGCGGTTGTTCTTCTGTTTCTTGCTGCGGCGGCTGTTGTTCTGCTTCTGAACCGCGGCAGCAGCTCATTTCAAAAGTCATTATATCCGCTTAAATATGAGAAAACTGTCAAAACCTATTGTCGAATGAACAATTTAGAAGAACCGTTTGTTTTTGCCGTGATAAAATGCGAAAGCGATTTTGAGTCTGAGGCGGTTTCTTCCGCCGGAGCAAAGGGACTGATGCAGCTCATGCCGGATACGTTCACATGGCTGAAAACAAAAACGGGTGAAGAATTGCCGCAGGAAAAACTCTTTGAGCCGGAGGTTTCAATAAAATACGGCTGCCTTTTATATTCGATGTTCATTGAACAGTTCGGCTCTGAGCGCGAGGCTGTTGCTGCCTACCACGCAGGTCCGAACAACGTAAAAAAATGGCTGAAAGATGAAAGGTATTCATCTGACGGCAAAACACTTTCGGATATTCCGTTTTCATCAACGAAGTATTATGTTGATAGAGTTATGAAAACCAAGGAAATATATCAAAAACTATATTATTGACGCTGTGCTTTCACGGCAGTAAGGAGGAACACTATGAAAGAGGAAAAAACAGAGCTTGAAGCGTTAAAGGATGAGCTTTTCCTCAAAAGGGAACACTATTCTTTTGCAAAAAGCGAAGATGAGGTCAGAAAGGCCGATGAATTCTGCAAGGGATACATGAGCTTTCTGAACAGTTCAAAGACCGAAAGGGAATGTAACAAAGCAATTATTGCCATGGCGGAAAAGAACGGCTTTGTTCCCTTTGACAGAGCAAAAAAATATCAGGTCGGAGAAAAGGTATATCTCAACAACAGAGGAAAGGCGCTGATTCTTGCCGTAATAGGAAAAAAAGGCGTTTCAGAAGGCGCAAAAATCGTTGCGTCCCACATTGACTCGCCGAGACTTGATTTGAAGCCGACTCCGCTTTATGAGGACAGCGAGATTGCCTATTTCAAAACTCATTATTACGGCGGACTGAGAAAATATCAGTGGACAGCCATTCCGCTTTCGCTTCACGGCGTAATAATCAGGGCAGACGGCGAGGAAATTACTGTTTCCCTCGGAGAAAAGGAAGGCGAGCCGAAGTTTGTTATTACCGACCTGCTTCCCCACCTTGCAAAGGAGCAGTCAAAGCGTACCCTTTCCGACGGCGTGAGGGGCGAAGAATTGAACATTCTCATCGGTTCAAGACCTTTTAAGAAGGACAAGAGCAGCGAAAGCGTCAAGGCAAATGTTCTGTCGCTGCTTCACGAAAAATACGGCGTCACGGAAGAGGACTTCATTTCCGCAGAGCTCGAGCTTGTTCCGGCGTTTCCGGTGTGCGACATCGGCTTTGACAGAAGCATGATTGGCGGCTACGGTCACGATGACAGAGTCTGCGCATACCCCGGCTTTGAGGCGCTTTTCGACGTTGCGGCGCCCGAGCACACCGCGGTTATGGTGCTTGCAGACAAGGAAGAAATCGGTTCGGACGGAAATACCGGTCTGAATTCCGCCTTCCTCAGATATTTCATTGCCGACCTTGCAGCGGCTGAAGGCTTGGAGGGCAGACACGTTCTTTCAATGAGCGAATGCCTTTCGGCAGATGTCAACGCCTGCTTTGACCCGACCTTCCCCTCGGTACACGACAGGAACAATGCGGCTTACCTTAACCACGGCGTTGTTGTCACAAAGTATACCGGAGCAAGGGGTAAGAGCGGCACTTCCGACGCACACGCGGAATTCATCGGAAAAGTCAGACGGATTCTGAATAACGCCCATGTCTGCTGGCAGACGGGAGAAATGGGCAAGGTTGACGAGGGTGGCGGAGGAACGGTTGCAATGTACGTTGCAAACCTCAACGTTGACGTTGTTGACCTCGGAGTACCCGTTCTTTCAATGCATGCGCCGTTTGAGGTGGTTTCAAAGGCTGACGTATACAGCACTTATGAAGCCTGCAAGGCATTCTTTGAAAGCTGAGGAAAAAATCTGCCGCCGCGCATTTCATACGGTGCGGCGGCTGCTAAACAGGAGAAGAATTATATGAAAACGAAAGCACCCGAGAGAAAATCTCTGATGAAATCAAGACCCGGCTGGGAAACCGAGTCGAAGGAAAGACTCAGCTATTACCTTTATTTCGCCGGTCAGAACGCAATATACGCGCTTAAAGCGAACTATCTTGTTCAGTATATTGACTTTATGTTTACGCAGGATGAAAAGAAAATAACCTCTCTGATTATTCTGCTGGCAGGATTCTGGGACGCGGTCAACGACGTCGTGTTCGGACTGATTTTCGATAAGGTTCGTTTCAAAAGCGGCAAGAAGTACATACCATGGCTGAGAATTTCACTTCCGCTGATACCTATTACAACCATACTTCTTTTTTCAATTCCGTCGGGTTCGTCTTCCGCAATGAAATATGCATGGCTTGCAATCGCCCACCTGCTCTGGGACGCTTCATATACGCTTTGCGATGTGCCCATTTTCGGAATTATAACTTCGATGACAAAGAGCCTTGAAGAAAGGACAAGCGCACTTTCTTATAAAAGCATCTGGTCCGGAGTCGGTTCGGGTGTGGCAATTGTTGCCGGCTCACTGCTTGTCGGTCAGCAGTTCAAGCTCAACTTTACCTTTGCGGCAATTGTTTGCGGCGTTTTTGCAATTGCAACAATGCTTCCTGCCTGTTTCAGGCTTCAGGAAAGATATGAGGGCGAGGACGAGGAAAGCTTTACTCTGAAAAAAATGATGAAATACCTTGTCAGCAACAAGTATTTGCTAATATATTATCTCGGCTACTTCTTCTATTCGAGCGCAAACGTGTTCGGTCTTATCAATATGTTCGCCGCGTTCTATTTCTACCGCAACGAGCAGATTTCGCTTCTTGCCCAGGCTTGCAGCATTGTTCCGTCGCTCATCGCAGCGCTCATTGTTCCGCATCTTCTCAGAAAAATTGACAAAATGAAAGTGTTCAGAGCCTGTGCGCTTTTTGCAATCGGCGCAAGCGTAATCATGTGGATTCCGGGCTATCAGAGCCTTTCGTGGTTCATAATAATGTCCGTTGTCCGCTCGGTTCCGATGTCTGTTGTCGGAGTAATGCTCTTCATGTTCACGCCCGATTGTGCCGAATACGGCCTTTACAAAACGGGAGTTGACGCAAAGGGAATCACTTTTTCAATTCAGACCTTTATGGCAAAAATCACCTCTGCTGTTTCAAGCGCTTTTGTCAGCTTTGTTCTCGGTCTCGGCTGGGTAGGCTGGCAGACATATAAAAACGCAGACGGAAAAGCGATTGAAAACTTCGGTGAGCTTGCCGAAATCGGCGCAACTCAGACTCCGCATGCGCTCAATTGCCTGTGGTTCCTTTATGTTCTTGTTCCGGCAATCGGTTATGCAATTGCTTATGTTATCTGGAGATTCTATAAGCTCAACGATAAAGACGTTCAGGTTATGATTAACTGCAACGCAGGAAAGATTACAAGAGAAGAAGCCGAGGCTTCGCTTTCGAGGAAGTATTAAAAAGTATTTTGTGACATTTGTCGGTGAAAAATGCCGAAAAGTCTTGTAAAATTTTCAGTTTGATGTTACACTGAACAAAGTGGGTGAAAGCCGAACTGTTTTTCAATCGGT